>JACNJP010000123.1 GCA_014382465.1 Planctomycetota bacterium | reverse complement strand
CCGAGGCCCGCGTAGTGGCGGGTCAGGCACGGCTTCTGCCCCTGCTGGTTGCAGATGTCGCGGGCGCGCCGGGTGAAGGTGGTGCGGTTCCAGTGGAGCACGATCAGGGCGTCGAAGTTGCGCTCCATGTCCCGCGACAGCAGGTTGATCTCCTTGTGCCAGGAGGTGTACTCCGCCATCCGCCAGCGCCCGTGGATGCCGAGGATCTCGGCGTATTCCTCGAATTTGTCCTGGTGACGGAGCTGCGGCTCGCCGCCGCCGACCACCAGGATCCGGCAGGGGGACCGGCCGGTCGCCGTGCGCGCCGCGAGCAGCGCCGCCAGCTGGCTCTCGGGCTGGGTGAGCGGGCGGTCGCGGAAGGAGGGGACCTCCTCCTCGACCACCTTGGAGAAGCGGTCATGGTCCTCGAGGCAGGCGCGCAGGTCGTCGCGCTCCTCGGAGATGATGGCGAACTTCTGCTCCAGGACGTGCAGGCGGGCGTTGGCCTCCTTGGCCTCCGCCATCAGCAGGCGTTCGCGCTCGGCCGGCGACTCGGTCTCCTTCAGGCGGCGCTTGGCCTCCGCGGCCCGGGCTTCGGCCTCGGCGACCCGGCGGCTGCATTCGGTCAGCTCCTCGCGCAGGCCATGGCGGCGCTTCCGCTCCCGACCGACCTCGTCCTGCAGGCGGGAGACCTCCTGCTGCAGGCCTCTCAAGCGGTCCTGCAGCGACCCCTTCTCCTCCTCCAGCTTGCGGGCGCGGCTCGCGGCTCCCTTGTCGGGCTGGACCTTGGCGGCGCGGGCGGCGGCCGGCGTCGGAGCGGCGGCCGCCGCGGGCGCCAGCAGGCGCGCGGCCCACAGCCGCAGGCGCGCCTCGGCGCGCTCCCAGGCCGCCTGGTCCGGCCGGCAGAGGTCGGTGAGAATGACGCCGCGCAGGGCGCTGGTGCGCAGGAACTGGACCCGTGCCGCATCGAGCATCGGCTCCGGGATCTCCAGCGCCGGCGGCGGGGGAGTGAGCAGCGCCTGGACCACCTGCTGGCGGAATTTCGGCTGCTGGATGAGGCCGTCCGCGACCACCTCGGCCTCGCTGGGGAGGCCGGGCCGGCGGCGGCCGGCGGCCTTGGCGAGCTCTCGCAGCCGATCCGGCGCGAGGAGCTCCCGCAGAGCGGCCGCCAAGCCCGCGAGCGACCGTCCCAGGAACAGCAGAGCCGACTCGAGGTGCTCTCCGCCTTCTCCCGGAGACCCTTTCATTACAAGAGGTTAGCATATTGCCCCGTCGCCGCTGAAGGCCCGTCCTGAACGCCGGAGAGCCCCTTTTGTTTGAACCCCACACCATCATCGAGCCCTTCCGCGTGAAGGTCGTGGAGCCGCTGCCGCTCCCGACCCGCGCCGACCGGGCGCGGGCCCTCGAAGCGGCCCGCTACAACCTGTTCTCGGTCCGCGCCGAGGACGTCACCATCGACCTCATGACCGACTCCGGCACCTCGGCGATGAGCCAGGAGCAGTGGTCGGCGATGATGCGGGGCGACGAGTCCTACGCCGGCGCCCGCAGCTTCTTCCGCTTCCGCGAGGCGGTCGAGGAGCTGACCGGCATGAAGCACATCATCCCGGTCCACCAGGGGCGCGCGGCCGAGAAGATCTTGTTCACGGTGGTCGGCGGGGCGGGAAAGGCGGTGCCGGCCAACACCCACTTCGACACCACCCGGGCCAACGTCGAGCACAGCGGCGCCGAGGCGGTCGACCTGGTGATCGAGGAGGGGCGGCGGCCGGAGACCGAGCACCCCTTCAAGGGCAACATCGACACCGAGGCCCTCGACGCATTCCTGACCGCCCATCGGGAGCGCGTGCCGCTGGTGGTGATCACGGTGACCAACAACAGCGGCGGCGGCCAGCCGGTGTCGATCGACAACCTGCGGGCCACGCGGGCCGTCTGCGACCGCCACGGGGTGCCGCTGTTCCTCGACTGCGCGCGCTTCGCCGAGAACGCCTGGTTCATCAAGATGCGCGAGCCCGGGCAAGAGGGGCGCAGCGCCCGCGAGATCGCCCACGAGATGTTCCGCCTCGCCGACGGCTGCTGGATGTCCTCCAAGAAGGACGCCTTCTGCAACATCGGCGGCTTCCTGGCGCTGAACGACGACTCGATCGCCGCCGAGTGCCGCAACATGCTGATCCTGACCGAGGGCTTCCCGACCTACGGCGGGCTCGCCGGCCGCGACCTCGAGGCGCTCGCCGTCGGCCTGCGGGAGGTGCTCGACGAGCACTACCTCGAGTACCGCATCCGCTCGACCGCCTACGTCTGGGAGCACCTCGACGCCCTCGGGGTGCCGCTGCTGCGGCCGGCCGGCGGCCACGCGGTCTACCTCGACGCCCGCGCCTTCCTGCCCCACGTGCCGCCGGAGGAGCTGCCCGGCCAGACGGTCTCGGTGGCCCTGTACCTCGAGGGCGGCATCCGCTCGGTGGAGATCGGGACCGTCATGTTCGGGCGTACGCGGGCCGACGGCCGCCAGGAGCCGGGGGTGATGGACCTGGTGCGGCTGGCGATCCCGCGGCGGGTCTACACCCAGTCGCACATGGACTACGTCTGCGAGGCGGTGGAGTACGTCTACCAGCGCCGCCAGCGCTACCACGGCTTCCGCATCTCCGAGGAGGCGCGCGAGCTGCGCCACTTCACCTGCTCCTTCGAGCCGCTCGACTGGGACCCGCTGGCCGGATGAGGCGACGCACTCCCGTCGCCGTTCTGGTGGTCGCGGCGGCCGCGGCGCTCGCCGTCCGGGGCTGCGGCGAGCCCGCCCCGGCGGCCCCGAACGTGCTGCTGGTGGTGGTCGACACCCTGCGCCAGGACCGGCTCGGCGTCTACGGCTACGACCGTCATCCGACCTCGCCCACGCTCGACGCCTTCGCCCGCGACGAGGCGGTCGTGGTCGAGGGGCTGACCGCCGTGAGCTCCTGGACCCTGCCGAGCATGGCCACGCTGTTCACCGGCCTGGGGCCGGCCCGGCACGGCGTCATGCGCCTGTCGGGGGAGGCCGGCAGCCTGCTGGAGCCGCGCACGCTGGCCCAGGAGCTGCGCCGGGCCGGCTACGCCACCGGCTGCGTTCAGGGCAATTTCCTCCTGCGCCGGAGCTGGGGCGCGCAGCTCGATCGCGGCTTCGATTCCTACGACGACTCGGTGATCGGTCCGGAGGCCCACCGCGGCTCCACCGCCGCCGAGGTGGCCTCCCGCGGCCTGGCTTGGATCGAGGGCCGGCCGGCCGGCCAGCCGTGGTTCCTGGCCCTGCAGTTCTTCGACCCGCACGTCGCCTACGAGGACCACGCCGAGTACGCCTTCGAGGACCCGGACTACCGCGGCTGGGTGGTCGGCGGCCTCGGCGGCAAGGAGCTGCGCGACCAGCTCGACCGCGTCGGGCCGGCCGACCGGCGCCAGCTCGACGCCTTCTACGACGAGGAGGTGCGGGCGGTCGACGACGCCCTCGGCCGGGTCCTCGCGGCCCTCCGGGCCCGACCGGACTGGCAGGACACGATCGTCGTGTTCACCCCCGCCTACGGCGAGGAGCTGGCCGGGCGCGGCTGGAGCGGCCACACCCCCACCCCGCACTTCGAGCAGTTCGCCCCGCCGCCGGGGGTCCGGCTCCCCGGCGCCGCCGCCGCCCGTGGACGCCCCC
>JACNJP010000430.1 GCA_014382465.1 Planctomycetota bacterium | reverse complement strand
AGCGACGACTCGTTCTCGATCTGGAAGCTCGGCTCGGTCGGCGTGCCGCCGAGCACGAAGTCGAGGGCCACCGGCGCGGTCGCCAGCGCCTGGTTGAGCAGCTTGCAGAACTCCTGGGGCTTCAGGCCGAGGACCTCCGGCGCGCCGGGCTTGGGCTCGAGGACGACCTGGCGCAGGTTGAGCTTGACCTTGCCCTGGAGCTGGTCGTCGGCGAAGCGCAGCTTGCGGGTGTCGAGGTCGAGCAGGCCGCTCTCCAGCCGGTAGGGCAGCGACTCGGACACCAGGTGGACGATGGCCGCCACCGGCAGGTCGGTGGCGGTGAACTTCAGGCTCGACAGGTCGGCGCCGCGCGACAGGTCGAGGGCGAAGTCGATCTTGCCGCCGGCGGCGAATTCTCCCTTGCCGGCGAAGGAGGTCGGGCCGGTCTCGTCCTTCGGCGCGGCGCCGAGGCGGTCGAGGCTCAGGGACAGGCTCTTCAGCGGCGGCAGCACGGGCCTGCCGCTGCGCTTGTCGAGGGTCTCCCAGCGGAAGTCGTTGAGGGAGGCGTGGCCGAGCCAGAAGCTCATGCCGGCCTCCTCCTCGCCTCCGAGGAAGCTGGCGCGACCGGGGTGCTTGGCGCGGGTGCGGGCAACCCTGGCCGCCTTCATCTCCGGGCTCTCCTCGCCGCCGAAGACCGACGCCGCCTGGTCGTAGTAGTCCTCGTACTCCTGGAGACGCTCCCAGTACTCCTGGACGATCTGGATGAAGTCGCGGTCCTTGGGTTCGGTCTGCTTGCGGCCCTTGCGCTGCCTCGGCGGCTTGCCCTTGACCACTTCCTCCGGCGGCGGGCCGGGGTCGAGGCTGAGCTTGCCGTTCACATCGACCACCAGGTGGAGCACGGCGCCGTCGAGAGTGGCCTGCTCGAGGTGCAGGCGGCCGGCGAGCAGGTCCAGGGTGGAGGCGTCGAGGTTGATCGAGGCCGCTTCGATCACGGGGTCCTCGCGGCTGCCGATCAGCAGGCCGTCGATGCCGGCGGTGCCGCCGAAGACCGACAGGCGGGCGTCCTGGAAGTCGAGCGGCTGTCCGGCGGCGGCGGGTCCGTAGGCGCGGAGGGCCGAGGCGAACAGCGGGTCGCCGGCGAAGTAGAGGCCGCCGGCGACCAGCGCCACCAACAGGAGGATGAAGACGAGCAGTCCGGTGCGGAGGAACTTCATCGCAGCAACCAGCCGAGGAAACGGAACAGGACGAAGCCGGCGAGGGCCTTGGCGAGCTTCGACTCGCCGACCCGCTCGCGCCAGGCGGGCAGCCGCTTCTTCATCACCAGGTAGACCGGGACGAAGACCACGGCGCCGGTGGCGAAGCCCAGGATCGCGCCGCCCATGCCCCAGTAGGTGTGGAGCTGCCAGGACGGCAGCGACTCGTAGAAGAACAGCACCAGGCCCTGCGGCGCAGCGCTCTCGATCAGGGATTCGCCGAAGGCGGCGGCGGCCGCGTCGAGGAACAGGATCCCGAGCAGCTTGCCGAGGCCGTAGAACAGGACCGCGATCGGGATCGAGCTCCGCACCACCAGCATGGCGACCAGCACGAGCTGCCACAGCCCGTTGCCGCCGAGGAAGCCGGTGCCGGGATCGACCGCTCCCGAAGGGATCACGCCCAACAGGATCCCGAAGAAGATGCCGAGGGTGAACTCGAGCGCGTCGACCTTGCCGGTCAGCGCCCGCGCGAGCTGGCGGAGGAGTGCGAGCATGTTGGGTTCCCGGGGTCAGACATTAATAGAAACCAAGGGTCGTACCTCCAATAACAATCGACGTACGACCCCGGTTTCGTCCTGACCGGCGTCCGGCGCGTCGGCGAACTGGAGTCGGCGATGGCGGCGAAGCGGACCGTCCCTGGGCCGTCCGCCTCCTCTCCCGGCGCGGCGCAGGCGCAGTTGAGCGGAGCCAGGATCAGCGCGGACCGGGACCAAATCATGGCCCACCAGGATACGCCGGGACTGGGGCCGACTCCCGCAACGAACGCCGGCCCCCATCGGAGGCCGGCTCATCGCAGATGGTGTTCGTGAGAAAGTGGGAGCCAGACCCTCGCATCCCACATCCGCTCCCCATCCCCATAGGTTGCGGATCTCGAGGATCTGACGTCCCTCCCCAAGGCAAAGCGACGGATGGAGGGGGAAGCCGCGGCAAAATACCGCGCTTTCTCCGGCCAGACCCGGCTTGAAAACAAGCTTAAAACCTTGATTGTAGGCCTATTAGAGCAGTTGACGGCCCTCAAACTGCCCCCACGATCTTCCGACTCGGAAACCTTCAAATATCGTAGATTGGACAGACCCTTTCCCACCTATCGCCGCCATGCTCCCCCAACCTTCTCCCCAATCCCCTGATCCCTCGCGGATCACCCACCTGCTCGGCCCTGCGCGGTCCGGAGACACCGAGGCCCGGGAGGAGCTCTACCAGCGGGCCCAAGGCCTGCTCCGCGCCATCGCCGAGCGGCATTTCCGCAAGGAGCGGCCCGGCCACACCCTCCAGCCGACCCTGCTGGTGGACCAGGCCTACCTCAGCCTCACCCAGGAGTCCGAGGTCGAGATCCGCGACCGGCAGCACTTCCTGGCGCTGGCCTCGCGCATCATCCGCCACATCCTGATCGACCACGCCCGACGCAAGAAGAGGACCAAGCGGGGAGGCGGCGAGAAGCCGGCCTCGCTGCAGCCTCAGGACGGAGCGGGCAACGAGGTCAATTTCGAGCTCCTCGACCTCAACGAGGCCTTGCAGGAGCTCGGGAACATCAGCCCGCGCCAAGCCCAGGTGGTCGAGCTGAAGTACTTCGGCGGGCTGAAGATGACCGACGTGGCCAGGGTCGTCGGGGTCGAGAAGCGCACCGTGGAGGGCGACTGGACCACCGCCAAGCTGTGGCTGCTCCGGCGCCTGACCGCCAGCATGGGCTGACCAGGCTCAGAAGCGCACCGAGTAGACCACCTTCAGCGCCAGCGCCCCCCGCGTCGGCGCCAGGCTGCGGGTGTCGTCGATCCAGTTCGAGCCGAACACCAGGAACAGCTCGCGGCCGTCCTCCAGCAGCCAGCGCAGGCGGCTCTGGGCGTCGAAGCTGCGGCCGAGGTTCTCGGACTGCAGCAGGTTCTGCCACGACAAGTCGGCGGTCGGGGTCCAGTCCACCTTGAGCTGTTCGACCCGGAGGGTGAAGTCGCCGCCCGGCATGCTGCCCTCGTTCTGCAGATAGAGGCCCTGGAGCAGGAAGCGGGCCGAAGGGCGCCACGACAGGCCGGTGATCCACTCGCGCATCTGGCCGTCGTACCAGTCGCCGTCGCGCAGCTCGACCATCCCCTGGACCGCCCGGCTGGTGGAACTCGTCAGCCCGATGCCGCCGCGCAGCCAGTCGTGGTCGCCGGCGGGGACCAGCGACCCTGGCGCCGGCGCGAAGCCGGCGTCGGGCCGGTCGCCCTCGGCGTAGGCGGTGAGGAAGACGCGGTCGCCGGCGTGGGTGTCCAGGCCGAAGAAGCGGAACGGCACCGTGTAGCTCTCGAGGTCCTCCGACAGGTCGCGGTAGACCCGGGGCGCCAGCCGGAAGTCGAAGCTGCGGATCCACGAGCTGTCCTCCGGCCGCGGACGCCAGCGCCCCACGGCGGGGGCGGCGGGGGACCCGCGCCGGCCGGCGGG
>JACNJP010000124.1 GCA_014382465.1 Planctomycetota bacterium | reverse complement strand
GCAAGGGGGGGGGCCCCCACGCCCGGCGGGGGAGGTCGGGGGGGCTCTACCAGGTTTCGGAGGAGCGGTTAGCCGCGGACGGCCGGTTTCCTGGGGCTCAAGGGGCGGGGCCGGCCCCACGGGGCCGTTGCCCCCCCTGTGCGTGATGGATGCCCAGACCCGCCGTGACGGCCGGGTCATCGAGGAGCTGGGTCACTACGACCCGGTGGGCTCCAGCGAGAACGAGCTGAAGTTCGAGCTCGATGCCGAGCGCGCTCAGTATTGGATCTCGGTCGGCGCCCAGCCCTCCGAGACCGTCGCCTCGCTGATCAAGCGCAAGGGCGTCGTCATCCTCAGCAAGTCCGAGCGGCGTCGCGCCAAGAAGGCGCGGCAGGCCGCTGCGAGCCAGTAGCAGCCCACGGATGCCCAAGGCCGCCGGCTCTGCCGAGCTGAAGAAGGTCCTCGCGCGCCTCGCCAGCGACTCACACCAGGTCGCGCTGAGGCCGGAGGGCATGCCCGTGCTCGACCGCCTGCTCGCGCTGGTGATGCAGGGAGACGGCGGCTACGGGCCGTCCGAGAAGGCCCTGAAGGCGCTCTGCGCCTCCTACACCAATTGGAGCGAGATGCGCGTCGCCCGCCACTACGAGGTGGCCGACATCCTGCGGCGGAAGCGGGTCGCCAACGCCGTGGAGCGGGCCGAGGTGGCCCAGGAGCTGCTGCGCCGGGTCTTCGGGCTCCAGAACCACCTCGACCTGGACTGGATGGACGACTGCACCTCGGAGCGGCGCGAGAAGACCCTGGTCGCCCTGCAGATGATGCCGCCGGTGACCGGCCTGGTCCTGGACTTCGACGCCTGCGAGCAGGCCGAGCTGCCGGTGACCGTCGAGCACAAGCGGCTCCTGAGCCGCCTGGGGCTGGTCGTCCCCAACCCCAAGGACGCCGACGTCGTCGAGATCCTGTCCGGCCTCGGCACCGCTGCCGAGGCCTTCCCGACCGACCTGGGGCTACGGCTCCACGCCCGGACGGTGTGCGACTCCAAGCACCCGCGCTGCCGCCAGTGCGTGCTGCTGGACCTCTGTCCCTTCGGCCGCAAGCAGCTCAGCAAGGCCGGCTACCAGGAGGCCCTGGTGGAGCTCGGCCTGGCCAAGAAGTCCGCCCCCGCCAAGAAGGCGGCGGCCCGGAAGAAGTCGGCCAAGAAGGCCGCCGGCAAGAAGAAGCCGGCGCGGAAGAAGCCGACCGCCACCCGCTGATCCGGTGGGTCGGCTGCCGCTGGTCCTGGCGAGCACCTCGCCGCGGCGGCGCGCCCTGCTGGAGGCCGCGGGGATCGACTTCGAGCTCGTGGACCCGGGCGATGACGGGCCCTCGCAGGCGGTCGATCCGGCCCAGCGGGTGCTGGACCACGCCCGCTTCAAGGCCCTCGAGGGCGCCAGGCTCCGCCCCGGGCGGCGGGTCCTGGCGGCCGACACCTTGGTCTGGGTCGCCGGCGACTTTCTGCCCAAGCCGGCCGACCGGGAACAGGCCGAGGCCATGCTCCGGCGGCTCTCGGGGCGCAATCACGAGGTCTGGACCGGGGTGGTGCTGGCGACCGAGGGCGGCCGCCTGCTGGAGGCCGCGGACCGGGCCGAGGTGCGCTTCGGGCCCCTCCCGGAGGGGCAGCTCCAGTCCTATCTGGCGGGCCAGGAGTGGTGCGACAAGGCCGGCGCCTACGCCATCCAGGGGGCCGCCGGCCGCTGGGCGGAGCTGGTTTCCGGGGAGCTCGAGACCGTGATCGGCCTCTCCACCGGCACCGTGCTGCGCCTGCTGGCCGCAGCAGACTCTTGCTCCCCGCCGTCCGGCGGGTAGAATCTTCGGTCCGCTTTGCGCGTAGGAGCGCTGTGAAGATGAAGGAAGGAATCCACCCCAACTACGTCGACTGCCACGTGAAGTGTGGTTGCGGCAACACGTTCACGACCAAGAGCACCGTCAAGGAGATCAGCGTCGAGATCTGCTCGCTGTGCCACCCCTTCTTCACCGGCAAGCAGAAGTTCGTCGACGCTGCCGGTCGCGTGGACCGCTTCAAGCGCCGCTACGCCAAGAAGGACTGAGTCCGGCCGCGTGACAACGGAGGTCGGACCATGAACCTGGCGTCCGTTCTGCGCGAGCGGCTGGCGGCGCTGGAGGCGCGCCACCGCGAGCTCCAGGCCCAGGTCGTCGACCCGACTCGGGCCAGCCGGCCCGACTATCCGGACTTGCTGCGCGAGATGGGCACTCTGGAGAAGGTCCTCGGTCCCTGGACCCGCTACCAGGACCTCGAGCGCCAGATCGCCGAGGCCGAGGAGATGGCCGCGGCCGGGGACGACGAGCTGCGGGTCCTGGCGGAGGAGGAGTTGCCGGCGCTGCGCGAGCAGCTCGACGGCCTCACCGAGCGGATCCTCGACCGCGCCCTGGAGGAGGACGACGACGGCGGGCGGGCGGCGATCGTCGAGATCCGGGCCGGCGCCGGCGGCGACGAGGCGGCGCTGTTCGCCCGCGACCTGTTCGAGGTCTACCACCGCTTCGGCGAGAGCCGCCGCTGGAAGTTCGAGGTCATGGACTCCTCGGAATCCGACATGGGCGGCTTCAAGGAGATCAGCTTCAAGGTCTCTGGCGAGGAGGTGTTCCGGGCCCTGCGTTACGAGAGCGGCGGCCACCGGGTCCAGCGGGTGCCGAAGACCGAGACCCAGGGCCGGATCCACACCTCCGCCGCCACCGTCGCGGTGCTGCCCGAGGTCGCGGCGGTCGACTTCGAGCTCAAGTCCGAGGACCTCGAGATCACCGCCATGCGCTCCTCCGGGCCCGGCGGGCAGAGCGTCAACAAGACCTCCAGCGCGATCCGCGTGGTCCACATCCCGACCGGCGAAGCGGTCAAGTGCCAGGAGGGCAAGTCGCAGCTCCAGAACAAGGAGCGGGCCATCGCCCTGCTGCGTTCCCGGCTCTACGACCGCGAGAAGGCCAAGCGCGACGCCGAGCGCGCCGACCTGCGCAAGAGCCAGGTCGGCTCCGGAGACCGCAGCCAGCGGATCCGGACCTACAACTACCCCCAGAACCGGGTGACCGACCACCGGCTCGGGCGTAACTTCAGCCTTGAGGTGGTGCTGGAGGGCCGGCTCGACGAGCTCGTCGAGGCCCTCGCCGCCGCAGACCGCGCCGCCAAGCTCGCGGCGCTCTAGCCCCCCAAACCATGAGCGAGAACAAGGACAAAGCCGAGGACCTGGGCCAGCCGACCGAGGTCTTCGAAGAACTCGGCCACGACTTCGAAGTGCTCGAAGCTGTCCCCGCCGCCGGCTCCCCGGTGGAGGCCGCCGCCCCCGCGCCGGCCCCGCAGGCGGCCCAGGCCGGCGCCGCCCCTCCCGTGCGCAGCACCGCCGCTTGGACCGGGATGGGGCTCGCGGTAGCCCTGGCCGGCCTGCTCGGCGGCTGGAGCGGCGAGGCGGAGGCCAGCCTGGCGTTGCTGCGAGGCCTGATGATCGCCAGCATCGCCGCCCACCTCCTGACCCGCGGGGTGGCCGCGGTCCAGCCGACCTCGGGCGCGGTCAAGCCGGTCCTGCCGGGACTGCTGCTGCTCACCGGCATCGGCGGCGTCCGGCTGGGAGGCGGGGGCTTTGCCATCGGGCCGCGGTTCACTGCCCCCGGCGGCCCGCCGGCCCTCCGCCCGCC
>JACNJP010000273.1 GCA_014382465.1 Planctomycetota bacterium | reverse complement strand
TCGCCCTGCTCGCGTTCCTCGCCGTGCTGCTGGTGGTCTTCGCCGATCCGGCCGGCCAGCGCACGGGAGCGGGAGCGAGTTCCCCCGACGACGAGCCCGTGGCCCCCGCCGCCGCGGAGGCGGCCGCCGCCGCCGGTCCCGCCGGGACGGCCGCCCGCGCCGCCGCCGCCGGGCGCACCGAGATCGATCCCGCCGCCGCCGCCGGCCGCTGGGCCCTGGAGCTCAGCGACGCGGCCGGCGCCGCCCTCGCGGCCACCCCGCTGCTGCTGTGGCGCGACGGCCAGGTCCTGTTCCGGGCCGACACCGACGCCCGCGGCCGCGTCGAGACCGCGGCCGACGACCTGCCGGCCGAGCTGTTCGTCGCCGCGGCCGGCCGCCCGCTCCACCGCGCTCCGGTGACGCTGAGTCCCGGCAGTTCCCAGGTGGCCCTGCCCGAGGGCGGCGTGGTCTCGGGCCAGGCGCGGCTCGAGGACGGCGGCCCGGCCGAAGGGCTGCTGCTGTTCCTCGACTCGGACCACCCGGTCCATCCCCAGGGCCGGATCCCGGAGGAGGTCTTCGAGAGCCTCGGCCTGCCCGCCAACCGCGGCATCCTCACCCTTCGCTGCACGCCGGACGCCGCTGGCCATTTCCGCTTCTCCGGCCTGCCGGAGGGCTGGAGCGGCGAGCTCCTGCCGCGCAACGGTTACGCCTTCGTGGCGGCCTCCACGGGCGGGCTGCTCTACCAGGGCCGCCAGCTCCGCCTGACCGAGGCCTGGCGAGATCTCTCCCTGACCCTGCGACCGGAATTTCGCCTCAGCGGCCGCTTGGTGCTGGCCGCCGACGGCACGCCGGCGCCGGGGGTGCCGCTCGACCTGCGCTACTGGCTGCGCAGCCCTCGCGCGGGCACCGTGCCCGAGAACCGGACCATGGCGACCACCGAGCCGGACGGCCGATTCGGGTTCCGGCCGAAGGCGGAGGCGGCGGCCGAAATCGACCGGCTGGAGATCGTGCTCCGCGGCGATCCGGCGCGCGGAGCGGTCTTCGCGACCCGCGGCGCCGACGTGGCGCCGGACGGCGAGCTCGGCACGATCCGGATCGGCGGTCTGCGCGACGCGCCCTTCCGCCTGGTGGACGACCGCGGCGCGCCGATCGCCGGCGGTATCGCCAAGGCCGGCTCGACGCGCAGCCGGCCGACCGATTCCAAAGGCCTGGGGGTGCTCCGGAGCCTCCCCCGGACCCAGGTGGAGCTGCGGGCCGAGGCCGATGGCTACCTGCCGACGCGGGCCGCGCTGCCCGAGTCGATCCTGGAGCCGGTCACGGTGATCCTGCCGCCCGCCAACCGCCTGGTCATCGAGCTGCGGCCGCCGGCCGGCGCCCGCCCGGACGGCTTCGTCGTCGCCCTCGGGCACCCGGAGCGCCTGCTGGAGCCTGCGGGAGAGCGCTCGTCCGACCTCTTCGCCCACGTCGCCGACCCGCAGTGGTGGAAGACCCAGACCTCGCGCGAGGACGAGATCACGCGCGTCAACAACCCGGTCGGCGAGGACGGCCGCGCCGTGTTCCGGGCGCTCCGGCCCGGCGTCGAATTCGAGCTCACGGTCCACGGGGCGAGCAGCGACGACGTCCTCCACCAGGAGCGCGTCCCGCCGCTGGCCGCCGACGAGTCGCGGCACATGGTGGTCGAACTCGGCGACGGCCTGCGCGTCTTCCGCGGCCACGTCCTCGACCAGGCCGGCCTGCCGCTGGTGCGGGCGCACCTCCAGCACGGCAATCAGATCCTCGGCTGGACCGACGACGCCGGCGCCTTCGCCGCCTACGTCACGACCGCCGAGCCGAAGACCCTGCTGGTCAGCCACGACACCTGCGCCACGATCTACCTGGAGGAATACCTCATCCCGAGCGACGGTCAGCCGGTGGAGTTCCGGCTCGATCCGGGCTACACGGTGGTGATCGAGGTCGTGGACGAGGACGGCGCGCCGGTGCTCGGGGCCGAGGTCCGTACGCGGAAGAAGGGCTTCACCACCAACACCCTCGACCTCGGCGGCGGCCGCCACCAGGCCAGCCGTCTGTCGGCCGACCCGATCCAGATCGGGACCCGGGTCATGGGCCTCAGCCTGACCCAGGACCACGACCCGGCGATGCCGGTGGCGCGGGTGGTTGTGCCGACCCGGAGCGCCGGCGGCAAGGTGGTGGTCGCGCTCACCGGCGCCCGCGAGTGGCCGGAGGCCTGGATTTACATGCTCATGCTCCACCCGCGGGGAGTGGAGGGGGCCGAGAGCCAGCGGATCTACCCGCTCCGGCCCGACGACGGCCCCTTCGAGTTCGCCTTTGTGGTGCCGGGTACCTACCGCGCGACGCTGTTCGCCTTCCCGCCGCCGGGCGCCGAGAACCAGGACTACGAGGACATCGCCGACGTCGAGCTCGAGGTCGAGCTGGGCCGGACCACGCGGGTCGAGCTGGACGTCACGCCGCGCTGACCGGGCGCCGCGGACGAGAGAGGCCGCCGGGATTCCCGGCGGCCTCCGTTCAGCAAGGTCCGGCCGGCGGGGTCGCCGCCCGGCCGGTGGCGATCAGCCGATCCTCCCCGCGAAGGGGTTGGTGAAGGTCAGTGACCCCATGTCGATGGCGTGGATCCACACCATCCTGCCGGTGGTGCCGGCGGGCACGGTGCGGGAGAGGGTGGACACCCCGGCGCCGTTGGCGATGACCCGGGGCAGCTCCGTGTACGGCGGGCTGAGGTAGAGCAGGCCGTAGGGAGTCATCACCGGTCCCCCGCCGACGAGGGAGTAGCCCGAGCGGACCATGCCGCCCGGCGTCGCGTTGGAGACCTGGATCGTCGCGGTCTGGCCGGCGACCAGGTTGGTCACCGTCAGGGTCGGCAGCTGCTTCTCGATGTACAGCTCAGGGATGACCCAGTTTCCGGAGCCGATCGGTTCGTAGATGTCCACCCGGTCGAAGCCGCCCGGGAACTGGAAGAACAGCACCGGCGCTGCCACGGAGTAGGAGCTGGAGGTGTGGGAGGCCACCAGCGCGCCGCCGCGGTAGAAGTCGAAGGCCATCGGCCCGAGCCAGTCCCCGATGCCGACGCCGATCTCGGTCGACTGCGTCATGAGGTCGATGCGGGCGTTGAAGGCGTCGAAGATACCGGTGGGAGGATCCACCAGCACGAGGCCGCCGCCGAGCATTCCCAGCGCCCTGCCGTTGGGGTTGGTGTTGTAGACGCCCTGGATCACTCCGGAGGCGGTCAGGATGACGTTGCCGATCGTGGCGCCGCCGTTGGTGCCGCCGGCGTTGATCGCCGCGACCGTGGTCGGACCGGCAGGGCCGACCACGTCCATGTCGATGAAGGAGTGCGGCACCGTCATGCCCGGGAGCTCATTGACCCCCGATCCGGAGCAGCCGCCGTTCAGCTCCCAGTTGTCCGAGAACTCGGCGCCGTAGCCGCCGAAGCCGTACTCACTGCCCAGCAGGCTGGGCAGGCCGGAGGCGATCAGGCCGGGGGCGGTGTCGACGAAGTCGTAGGTGCCGTTGAAGTCGGTGTCGATCTCGAGGGTGACGACGTCACCCGTGTTGTCGACGGAGACCTTCACGTGGCCGCCAGGGATCTGGCTCGGGAAGGAGCGGAAGCCGCCCCAGCCGCTGTAGCCGCCGCCGTTGTTGCCGTGGTAGAAGCCGTAGGTGTT
>JACNJP010000126.1 GCA_014382465.1 Planctomycetota bacterium | reverse complement strand
GTGTGCGCGGGGCCCGCGCGGCGGGGCGCAGCCGGGTGTTCGTGGACCAGCTCGAGGCCGCCCTGGCCGAAGCCGGCGACCTGGTCCTGGCCGAGCAGGAAGGCGCCACGCGCCGCGCCGACTGGACCGAGCTCGGGGCGGTCGTGGCGGGTCCTTCGCGCGGCCGCCGCAACGCCGGCGAGATCACCTTCTTCAAGTCGGTCGGGCTGGCGGCGCAGGACGTCGCGGCGGCGGCGCGCGCCGTGGCGGCCGCGCGCGAGATGGGCCTCGGCCGCAGCATCGAGCTCGGATGAGCTTCGAGCCGCCCGCCGACTGGATCCGAATCCGGACCCTCGACCTGCACACCTGCGGCGAGCCGCTGCGGATCGTCGTCGACGGCTTCCCCGCCCTCTTCGGCGACACCATCCTCGCGCGCCGCCGCTTCGCCCAGGAGCACCACGACGACCTCCGCCGGCTGCTGATGCTCGAGCCGCGCGGCCACGCCGACATGTACGGCGCCCTGCTGCTGCCGCCGGCCACCTCCGACGGCGACCTCGGCGTGCTGTTCTTGCACAACGAGGGCTGGAGCACGATGTGCGGCCACGGGATCATCGGCCTGGTGAAGGGCGGCCTCGACGCCGGGTTGTTCCGGCGGCCCGGAGGCCGCGACGAGATCCGCATCGACACCCCGGCCGGCCGGGTGGTGGCGACGCCCCAGATCGGCGAGGACGGCGCCGTCGAGCGGGTCAGCTTCCTCAACGTGCCGTCCTTCGTGCTTCCGCCTCCACCGACCGTCCACGTGCCGGGCCTGGGCGAGCTGCGCGGCACCCTGGCCTTCGGCGGCGCCTTCTACCTCTACGTCGACGCCGCCAGCGCCGGCCTCGAGCTCGCGCCCACACGTTACCCCGACATCGTCGACCGCGGCCGGCGGATCAAGCGCGCCTTCGTGGAGCAGCACCGGATCCGCCACCCGGCCGGCGACCCCGACCTGAACTTCCTCTACGGCGTGATCTTCACCGAGCCGCCGCGCGACGGCCGCCCGCGCCGCAACGTCTGCGTGTTCGCCGACGGCGAAGTCGACCGCAGCCCGACCGGCACCGGCGTCAGCGGCCTGGCCGCCATCCACCACGCCCGCGGCGAGCTCGCCGTCGGCGAGTCGATGACGGTCGAGAGCCTGATCGGCACCCCGTTCGAGGTCGAGGTCGCCGCCACCACCGAGGTCGGCGGCCTGCCGGCGGTGGTGCCGCGGGTGACCGGCCAGGCCTGGATCACCGGCCGCCACGAGTTCCTGCTCGACCCGGCCGATCCGCTGCGCGACGGCTTCCTGCTGCGCTGAGCGGCGCCGCTACCAGTACTTCTCGACGTGGATCTGGCCGGGCGACTCCTTTGAGTGCTCGGTGTAGCCCTCTTGCCCGAGCGTCTCGAGCATCGCCCGGATCATGCTCGGGTTGCCGCACAGGAACACGTGGGTGTCCTGCGGCGACGGTGCGAAGCCCCACTCCTTCGCCACCGCGCCGGCGCGCCAGCAGTCCTGGACCCAGCCGCCCATCCCCTTCCACGCGATCGGCTCCTCGTCCGGCTGGCTGACGACCGGCAGGTAATCGAAGTTCGGACAGACGTTCGACAAGGTCCGCAGCTCGGCGCGGTAGCCGAGGTCCCAGGAGTGCCGCGCGCCGTGGATCACGGCGAAGCGCCGCTTGCCGCCGCAGACGAGCTCGCTGCGCAGCATGCTCATGTAGGGGGCAAGCCCGGTGCCGGTGGCGACGAACACCACGTGGCAGTCCGCCGGCGCCTGGTCGAGCCGGAACATCCCGGTGGCCTTCGGGCCGAGCCACAGGCGGTCCCCGGTCTTCAGCTCGAACAGCCGCGGCGTCAAGGCGCCGGAGCCGACCAGGGCCACGTAGAACTCGAGGTACTCGCCCGGAACCGAGGACGAGGCGATCGAGTAGGCGCGCTTGATCAGCTTGTTCGGCTCGCGCGGCGGCTCCTCGGGATCGGAGAAGTGGAAGCGCCGGGCGGCGCCGGGCAGGCCGATGACCGCGAATTGCCCGCCCTCGTAGTCGGGGAAGTCCCAGCCGTCCGGGACCACCTGGAGGATGATCAGGCCCGGCGCCACCTCGGTGCGCTGGCTGACGACGGCGTTCAGGGCGGAGGCTGCCATCCGCATGGTCTAGCTCCTCGGCGGCTCCGCAACCAGGGGCCTGGATCTGCGGATCCGCTCGCCGCCTCTCACGGGCTGCGCAACATCGTTCACGCCGGCCTCGGCGGGGCGCGGCAGGCGGAAGCAGCCCTAGCCGATGCCGAATTGGCTCCTCACCTGGCCGCGGCCGAGCATGCGCGACAGGACGCGGAAGTTCCCGGTCTCGTGGCGGATCCTCCCGGCCACGATCGCCGGATGCACGCCGAGCCCGGTGGCGAAGGACTCGACCTGGGCTGGATCTGGCCGCTCGAGGAGGCCCGAATCCACGAGCGCTGCCCGCGGCACCAGGGTCTCCGCGGCCAGAGCGTCCGCTTCTCTTTCCACGCGGCGGTCGTCGTGGGAATCGAGGTCGTCGAAGAAGCTGGCGAGGGCGTCCTCATGGAGCGCGAGGTGGGCGAGCTCGTGGAAGAGCGTGAACCAGAAGCTATCGATCCGGTCGTGACGAAGGCTGAGGGCGACGATCGGCCGGCTGCCTCTTCCCAAGAGCAGGGCGCCGTCCAGGTAGGTCCTGGGGAAGTGCGGCTCGACGACGAAACCGATGCCGAAGCCCCCGAGCGCGTCGCGGACCTGAGAAGGCCCGCCCTTGCCCCGGGTCAAGGAGGTGAGTCCACGGATCGCAGCCGGGGTGAAGCTGCCGGGGCGGTAGGGGATGGACGGCTCGCTCTCGGCCGCGAGTTGGATGGCCCGGGTAGCCCAGACCAACAGGGCATGGTCGTCGGAGGCCCGGCCCCCTCGAACATGGCTCGTCCTCCGGAGCGAGGCTGCCGGCGGAAAGGCGCCGCCGAAGGGGGCGAGGAATTCGCGCACCAGGTCCTCCGCGTGGTCCCGCAGGTTCTGGTGGATCCTCCGCACGTAACCGCGCCGCACCATCTCCTGGAGAGGGAATTTGCGCCAGTCCCGTTCCTCGGCCGCGGGCAGCTCGGCGCCTGGCTCCTGGAGCAGGGTCTCTGCGCTGATGCCCAGGCCGGTGTGAAGAGCCCGGATCATCCTGAGGGAGAGCGGCCGCTTCCCTGCGAGGACCTCGGACACTTTCGAGCGGCTACCGATGAAGGGGCCCAGGTCCCTTCGAGTGAGACCGAGCTGGTCGAGGCGGTGGAGGATGGCGTCGGCGACGCTGGGCATCTCCGGCGGGAAGAGCGTGCGCTCGAACTCCTCGACGAGGTGGGCGAGGAGCTCGAGGGCGTTCGCCTCGGGCGAGCCAGGGAGAGGCTCCAACTCCATCAAGCGGTCGATCTCGACGAGGGCTTGCGCGTGATCGCGCTTGGTCTTGATGAGCTTGGGGATCATGGGATGCCTACCAACGGTCGTACTCCGCGTGGGTGCCGACGCGAAGGATGCGGACGAGGCGGTTGGCGAAGTCGATCCGGGGCAGGATCCGGAAGCGATTCCCCTGGATGCGGAAGACGACCTGGGGACCGCCGATATGGCTGGCCCGTGGATAGCGAACCATGAGGGCCTGCAGCGAAGCCCAGCCCGATTCGCCGACCC
>JACNJP010000526.1 GCA_014382465.1 Planctomycetota bacterium | reverse complement strand
GGCGATGCCGGGGAGCGGCCGGTGCCCCTCCGGGTTCGGCTCGCGCATGATGGCGTCGCCGTACGGCCCGAGGTTGTCGGAGTTGACGGCATGGGGGTCGTCGTAATGCGGGTTCGGGTGCTGGGCCTAGATGACCAGCCAGCGCGGGAAGTCCGGCCCGGTCCAGTCCTGGAAGAGCTCGTGCGCCGCCTCCTGTTGGATCCGGTTGTAGCCGTGCAGGCGGAAGCGGGCGCTGTAGTCCGGCACCAGGCCGGGGTCGGGCGGCGACTCCCGGAACTCGCCGAAGCTCAGCGGGAAGTGCCCGTGCTCGACGATCAGCGGGTAGCGCGCCTCGGGGTGCTCGTCGAAGCCGCGCGGCAGCAGCACCACCGCGCCGAGCTCCATGTCGCGGCCCCAGAAGGCCGACAGCAGCTCGCTGCGGATCTTGAAGTGGCGCACGTACTTGGTGTCCGGCGGCTGCGGAATCGGCGGGAGTTCGCGGTCCAGCCGCAGCCGGATCGGCGCGCGGCTGGCCGGCTCGATGGTGACCGACACCGGCGTGCTCAGCAGGTTCCCGGGCGCCCGGTTCCACTGCTGCCCCTCGCCGCGGTCCATCGGCAGCTTGACGACGTGGCCGTCGGCGCGGTGGAAGGTCTCGTAGCGGTGAAGCAAGGCCTGGGCGAAGTACTCGCCCGCAGGCACCTGCGCCAAGCTCTCGAGCGGGTAGCCGAAGGCAGCGGCGTCGACCACGCGGGTGGTTCCGGGCTCCCAGCCCTCGACGTCCACGCCGAAGACCTGCTGGGTGCCGGCGCCGTCGACGATCTGGAAGCGCGGCTCGGCCTCGTCGTTCTTGGACAGCATCAGCAGCAAGCGGCCGTCCAGCGCCCGGTCGGCTGCGCCAGCCGGCAGCTCGACCTGGAATCGCGGCGACCCGCCGGCCGCTCCTGGGTCCTGGGCGGAGAGGGCGGCGGAGAGGGTCAATCCCGCGAGGCAAGGCCAGAGGAAGGTCGGGTACCGGGGCATGGTGCCAGCCTATCCTGGCTCCTCAGGAAGCTCGTTTTGGTCCCCCTCCTGTGAGCCGCCGCACCCTCTCCACCTCGCTGCTGATCGCCGTCCTCCTCGGTGCGGTCGCCTGGGTGCTGTTCGCCGGTGCCTCCACAGTGCCCAACCGGGGCGACCAGGGCAGCGGTCTCGCTCCGGCCCTCGACTCGGCGGTGGACGCGGACGCGCGCCTCTGGTCTGGGGACGCCAAGGCCACGGGAGGCCGCGAGACCCTCTCCCCGGCGCCTGATCCCGGGGCTCCTGCCGACGCTCCGACGTCCGGGGCCGTCCTCGCACTCGAGACCTGGGACGTCGCCGCCGCGGGCTCTGCCGCGGGGGTCGAGCTCCGGGTCCAGGAGATCACCCAGAGCTGGCCTTGGCCCGAGATCGCCAGCGGCCGCTCCGACGAGGATGGACGGCTGGAGGTCGAGGTCCCCGTCGGCACCGCCCTCGTCCTGCGCCTGGAGCGGGGCCGCGACTTCCTGCATGTGCAGCAGCGGCTCGCCCCTCTCGAGGTCGGTCGGCACGCCCTGCGCGTGCGGATGCACCCGATGCCGGTGTCGGTGATCGCAGTGCACGTGACCGACATCGGCGGCAGGCCGCTCCCGGGCGCCGTGGTGCACTGCGAAGGGCGCGAGGCCGAGTCTTGGAGCACGGGCCCCGACGGCCGGGTCCGAATCGCCGTCCGAGAGCGATGGCTGAGCCTGATCGAAGTCGAGAAGGAGGGCTACGCCAGCACTTACCGGATGGTCGAGGACGGGCAGGAGGACATCCTGGTCCAGCTCGACCGGAGCGCCCGGCTGCGCGGGCTCGTGCTCGACGAGAGTGGGCAGCCGGCCGTCTGGGTAGGGGTCGAACTGCGCGCTTCACCGCGCCTGCTCGGGAGCTGGCTCGACGAGCCGCTGATCCGCCGGCAGGCTCGCACCGCAGCCGATGGCGGCTTCGAACTCGACGAGCTCTGGCCCGGCCGGGAGCTGGGCCTGTCCCTGGACGCCGGGGCCTCCGCAGCGGTCCTCGTGGTCGAGGCCCTGAAACCCGGGGACAATAGCCGCACCTTCCACTTGCAGCCGCGGCCGCGCCTGCGCGGCCTGGTGATGGACGCGAGCGGCCGCCCGATCCCCGGCGTGGTCCTGGAGGCGGAGCAGCTGCTCAGGCTCCGCAACCCGGAATTCCCGGGACGGCCGCGCATCCTGCTGGGCGGCTCCCCTCGCCTGCGCCAGGCCACCGACGAGCAGGGAGTTTTCGTCTTCGGCGTGGGGAACGGCCTCGTCGCCGGCACCTGGCGGATCGGCACCGCGGGGGCGCTGGACCGCCAGCCCGGGCGCCGGCCGGTCGCAAGGGCCGACGACTGGCTGCCGATGGTCCGCGAGGTCGAAATTGGCCCGGGCGACCAGGAGGAGCCGCTCACGCTGATCCTGGAGCGCGGCCTGTTCATCGACGGCGTGCTGCTCGACCCGGAAGGGCGGCCGCTGGCGGAGGGTCATGTCCGAGGGAGCCCGGTCCGCGGAAGCGGCAGCGGCGACCGCCCGGGGCCGACCGAGCTCGGCGCGGACGGCCGCTGGCGACTCGGGCCGCTGAGCCCCGGGCGCTACCACTTGGCCGGGGGCAACTACGACCTCGGCTTGAGCGCCGAGGCGCAGGATGTCGAGGCCGGGGCATCCGGCGTCGTGCTGCGCTGTGCTCCGAGCGCCCGCATCCTCGGTCAGGTCGTCGGCCCAGACGGGGTCGGCCGCCTGGCCGTGGTCTACGGCATGACCCGAATCGACGGGGACACCGAGATCTGGGCGCCGTCCACCGACGGCGACGGCCGCTTCGAGATCGTGGTCGGCCAGGCCACGACCTGGGACCTGTTCGCCTTCACGCGGGACGGCGCTGCGGCCATGCAGGTCGAGGTCGGGCTCGCCGAGGGGGAGACCCGCGAACTCGAACTCCGCCTGGAGGCCGGCGCGGAAGTCTCCTTCCGGGGCCTGTCCGAGGACGGCCCGCCGCGCACCGCGCGGCTGTTCCTGCGCGGTCAGCGGATCTGGGAGGGAGACGCCGATTACCTCGAGAACCTCCGTCAGCTCCCCGAGGGGCAACTCCGCCTGGAGCTGTGGCGAGGGACGGAGTTGGTCGGCGAAGGGGAAGCGTTGCTGCTTGGCGGAATCCCGGCAGAGCTCGTGGTCCGTGCCGTGGCGGGAGGCTGAGGGATCGATGGGAGGTCGGGTCGAGCGGCTCCCGGTCCCCGAGCGGATCGGTATTGCTAATTTTCGCGCGGGAGATCCACTCAGCGTCGCGAGTTTAAGGTGTGGGTGTGCCCTGGGCCTGGTTTCCGGGCCCGACGCCTTAGCTCGGAGGATTGAGTGCAACAGTAAATGATGGCAGCACCAGGCTCTGCTCCCTGGGCTTGGGGCTGGGATTCGGTGACGGGCGCATGACGTCTTGGGTCAACTGCGCGTAGAGACCGAAGCGAGGTCTCTTGCGGGGGGCGAAAAATCCAAGATACCCGGATCTGCGGTTCCTGAGTGCTCCCGCAGTCCGGCTAGCACCGCGGGTTTGAGGAACCCTCGGGCAGTCCGCTATAGTCAATCCTGGGCCTCCTGGATCACCAATACATCCGCCGCCGCGATCCCGAAGCGCCAGTCCTCCGGACCCTGGAGCGGGCCGCCGCGGAGCGTGTCGGCTTGTAACGCCTCCAGCAG
>JACNJP010000577.1 GCA_014382465.1 Planctomycetota bacterium | reverse complement strand
ATGTACCCGGTCATCGCCGTCAACGACGCCGAGACCAAGTGGGACTTCGACAACGTCTACGGCACCGGCCAGTCGAGCCTCGACGGCATCCTGCGGGCCACCTCGGTGCTGCTGGCCGGCAAGAACTTCGTCACCGCCGGCTTCGGCCACTGCGGCCGCGGCTGCGCCCTGCGGGCCAAGGGCATGGGGGCGAACGTCATCGCCACCGAGATCAAGGCGACCGCGGCCCTCAAGGCCACCCTCGAGGGCATCCGCGTCATGAAGATGGACGACGCCGCCAAGGTCGGGGACGTCTTCATCACCACCACCGGCATGAAGGACGTGATCGTCAAGCGCCACTTCGAGTCGATGAAGGACGGCGCCATCGTCTGCAACACCGGCCACTACGACTGCGAGCTCAACCTCGGAGACCTGGCCGAGCTGACGGTCTCCAAGCGCACCATGCGCGACAACTGCGTCGAGCACACCCTCGCCGACGGCCGCCGCATCTACGTGCTGGCCGAGGGCCGGCTGGTCAACCTGGCGGCCGCCGAGGGCCACCCCTCCGAGGTCATGGACATGAGCTTCGCCAACCAGCTCCAGGCCATGCTGATGCTGGCCCGGGAAGGCGAAACCCTCGGCAAGGGCGTGCATATGCTCCCCGAGGAGCTCGACCAGGAGATCGCTGGCATCAAGCTGGAGGCCATGGGGCTCGGGCTCGACCAGCTCACCGACGAACAGAAGGCCTACGCCACCGACTACTCCCAAGGAACCTGAGCATGTTGATCGTCCGCACCCTGAGAGGCGCCGCCCGCGCCGGCTTCACCCTGCTGGAGATGATGGTCGTGATCATCATCATCGGGATCCTGTCCACCTACCTGATCGTCAACGTCCCGGAGTGGATGGACAAGGCCAACCAGTCCGCGTGCGAGATCAACATGCGCAACGCCTACCGCTACATGGTCTCCTGGCAGATGGACCACGAGGGGGCGCTGCCGCGGGACTCGGGGCAGAAGTTCTGGCTGCGGCTGTGGAAGGACGACCAGTTCGAGCACTCGGAGAGCCACGCCAAGATGTTCTTCTGCCCGAACGCCACCTACCAGGACCACGTAGATCCCGAGGAGTTCCCCATGGGCGTCATGGAGTACCTCGACCTGTGGGACGAGCTGCCCGAGGGCGGGCTGTCCTACGCCGGCTTCGACGCCGGCGGCGACCGGGCGGTGCGCGCCCAGCTCAAAAACAGCCCGGCGGCGACCGCGATCATGTCCGACGCCTTCTGGACCCACCGCACGGGCATGATCTACATGACCGCCGACGGCGTCCAGCACCGGCTGCTCCGCTCCGAGCTCGAGGAGGAGTACGGCATCAACGTCGACGAGGTCGAGTTCATGCCCGGACCCGGCTGCGAGGTCGAGATCCTGACCACCGTCAGCAGCAATTGATGTCGCCTGGGGAGCCTTCTTCCGGCCGCCGATCCGACACCCGCAGCTTCCACCTGCGGGTGTTCGGCTGTCAGATGAACTTCTACGACGGCGAGCTGATCCGCGGCGCCTTCCAGCGCCGCGGCTGGGCCGAGGCCGACGATCCGGAGTCCGCCGACCTGGTGCTGTTCCACACCTGCTCGGTCCGCGAGCACGCCGAGGAGCGGGTCCACTCGCTGCTGGGCGAGCTCAAGAGGGTCAAGCGCCAGCGGCCGGAGCTGGTGGTCGGGGTGGTCGGCTGCATGGCCGAGCGCGAGGGCCTCGAGCTGTTCGAGCGCGAGCCGCACGTCGACATCGTGTGCGGCTCGCGGCACTTCCCGGGGCTCCCCGACCAGGTCGAGCGGGTGCTCGGCGGCGAGGAGCGGGTGCTGGAGCTCGGCGACGCGGCGCAGGCGGTCGACGCGCCGGTGCGCGACCTGATCGGCCGGCCGGCCGGCCACATGGCCCAGGTCGCGGTGATGCGCGGCTGCGACCTCCACTGCAGCTTCTGCATCGTGCCCTCGGTGCGCGGCCGGGTCGAGAGCCGGCCGGTGGCGCAGGTGGTCGACGAGTGCCGCCGGCTGGTGGACGCCGGCGTCACCGACATCACCCTGCTCGGCCAGACCATCGACGCCTACGGCGCCGACCTCGGCCCCAAGGGCGACCGGCCCAAGCTCGGCCGGCTGCTCGACGCCCTGGCCGAGCTCGACGCCCTCGAGCGGGTGCGGCTGATCACCCTGCACCCCTCCTACTGCGACCAGGAGCTGGCCGACGCCATGGCGCGCTCGCCGCAGTTCCTGCGGCTGCTGCCGATCCCGCTGCAATCCGGGAGCGACCGCATCCTGCGGGCGATGAAGCGCGGCTACACCACCGAGCTCTACCGCCGGCGCGTCGACCTGCTGCGCGAGCGCATGCCCGACCTGGAGCTGGTCTCGGACTGGATCGTCGGCTTCCCCGGCGAGAGCGACGAGGACTTCGCCGCCTCCGAGGCGGCCATGCGCGAGTTCGGCTTCCTGCAGAGCTTCGTGTTCCAGTACAGCCCGCGGCCAGGGACCGCCGCCTTCGACCTCGCCGACGAGGTGCCCCCGGAGCTCAAGGGCGCCCGCAACCGCCGCCTGCTGGAGCTGCAGCATCAGATCGCCCGCGAGCGGACGCCGCGGCTGGTCGGGACCGACTCCGTGATGATGCTCGAGCGGCCTTTCGAGCGGGATCCCGGACTCTGGATGGGGAGGGTCCGCAACGGCCACTACGCGCTGCTGCCGCACCGGCCCGGTTACGAGGCCGGTCGGGCGGTGTCGGTCCGGCTCGGGGGCTGGAACGGCCGCGAGCTGCTCGCCGAGGATCGCCCGACGCCCGGCCAGCTGGCCGCCCTGGCGGTGCGCGCCGCCGAGCTGGCCCTGGAGCGCGCCACGGTCGAGGGGCCGCCGCCGCCGGCCCCCGCGCCCGGCCTGGCCCTGCCGCTGTTCACGCCCTCGGCCGGCGCGGCGCCCGGAGACCGGCCTTGAGCGAGCGCGACGGCCACCTGCTCGACAAGGCCCTGGCCGAGGCCGCGCGCGCCTCCTGGCTGTTCAGCGCGCCCAATCCCCGCGTGGGAGCCCTGGCGATGGCCGGCGGGCACGTCGTCGGCCGCGGCAGCCACCGCCGCTTCGGCGGGCCGCACGCCGAGGAGGCCGCCCTGCGCGACGCCGGAGCCTGGGACGACCGGAGCGGGGGACCGCTGGCGGGGATCGTCGACGAGATGGTGGTGAGCCTCGAGCCGTGCAGCGCCAGCGGCGGCGAGAAGCGCCGTCCGCCGTGCGTCGGTCTGCTGCAGCGGGCGGGCGTCTCCCGGGTCCTGGTCGGGGCGGTGGATCCCGACCCGCGCCACGCCGGGCGGGGCCTGGAGCAATTGGCGGCCGCCGGCATCGCGGTGCGCCGGTCGGACCGCCAGCAAGCCTTCGCCGAGTCCAACGGTTGCTTCCTGGACGCCCTCGCGCAGCCCACCCGGCCCTGGGTGCTGCTGAAGTGGGCCGCCAGCTTCGACGGCAAGACCGCCACCGACGGCGGCCTGAGCCAGTGGATCAGCGGCCCGGAGTCGCGCCGCGAGGTCCATCTGCTGCGCGCGGTCGGCGACGCCGTCCTGGCCGGACCCGGAACCCTGCGGGCGGACGATCCCCGGCTCGACGCCCGGCCGGCGGACGCCCCCGCGGCCGAGCAGCCGCTGCGGGTCCCGCTGCTCCCCGCCGGCCGGCTGACCGGCGGCGCGGCGGCGCTGGAGGCCTCCCG
>JACNJP010000599.1 GCA_014382465.1 Planctomycetota bacterium | reverse complement strand
TCAGGTTCTCGCACAGCTTGCGCTCGAAGAAGCCGCGGTTGCCGCCCTTGAGGCCGATCTCGTGGTAGCGGACGATCAGCGCCCCCCCAGCCGCCTGGGGAGGCCGGGAGTTGGCTCGTGCCGGTTCGGGAGTCCCAGGATCCACCGCGGCATTCTAGAATGGCCGGTTCGGGGCGATTAGCTCAGTTGGCTAGAGCACCTCCCTTACAAGGAGGGGGTCACAGGTTCGAGTCCTGTATCGCCCACCAATTCCGTCTCACGGAAGCCCCCGGAACGCGAAATCTACGCATGTTCGTAAGCCTGCTGCTGGCCCTCGCGCCGCAATTCGGCGCCCAGGACCCGGTCCAGGTCTCGGCTCGGCTGGTGCCCGAAGCGGCCGCCCCCGGCGCCGCGGTGGAGCTGCACGTCCGCTTCGAGCTCGCGCCCGGCTGGCACCTCTATCACCCGGACATCGATCCGCTCAACGGGATCCCGATCTCGGCGGCGATCCCGCCGGGCTTCAAGGCCAACGGCGTGGTCCGGACCGGCCAGCCGGCCAGCGTCCATGAGCTGGATATCGGCACCTACCTGTGGCTCGCTCCGGATGACGAGCTGATCCTGCCGCTGAGGATGGGGCCAGGGGGCGGCGGCGCCGCGGAGGGCAAGGTCGAGGTCGGCTACCAGGCCTGCGACGACAGCAGCTGCCTGCCGCCGGAGTCGCTGGGCGTCCGCTTCTCCTTCACGCGGCTGGTCGCGCCGAAGGAGCCCGAGACCGACTTCGCCGGCAAGGGCGAGGTCCAGGCCTCGCTGGTCCGCGTCGCCGGGCCGACCGGCCGCGAGGCCGAGCTGCGGCTGACCTTGAGCCTGCCGCCGGACTGGCACGCCTACCACCCCGACATCTCGCCGGACCTCGGCCAGCCGGTCGCGGTGGGGGTGCCCGAAGGCTTCCAGATGGCAGGGCCGCTGCGCTCGAGCAGCCCGGCCGTAATGGCGCCGCTGGAGATCGGGGGCGAGACCTGGACCTACCTCCACCTGGCCGAGGACGGCGGGCTGGTCCTGCCGCTGCTGGTCGAGGAGGGACGCCCCGGGCGCTTCGAGACCCGGAGCTGGGTGTCCTACATGGCCTGCGATGAGATGACCTGCGATCCGGAGGCCAAGATCGCGGTCGAGCTGGTCTACGACGGTGGGGAGGCCGCTGCCCCCGCGCCGGCGGTCGCGCCCGCGCCGGAGGCCTCGCTCGCTGATCCGGACCCGGACGACGGCCTGCTGGCCTTCCTGCTGCTGGCGGTGGCGGGCGGCCTGTTCGCCCTGGTGATGCCCTGCACCTATCCGATGATCCCGATCACGATCAGCTTCTTCACCAAGCAGGCCGAGGCCCGCGGCGGAAAGGTGCTGCCGCTGAGCCTGGCCTACGGGGCGGGCATCGTGCTGATCTTCGTCCTGATCGGGGTGGTGGTCGGGCCGGTGGTGCTGGCCTTCGCCACCCACCCGGTGACCAACCTGGTGATCGGGGCGCTGTTCCTGTTCTTTGCCGTGGTGCTGTTCGGTTTCATCACGATGAACCCGCCGCAGTTCCTGATGAAGGCGGCGACCAAGGCCTCGACCACCGGCGGCTACTTCGGCGTGTTCCTGATGGGGGCGACGCTGGTGGTGACCTCCTTCACCTGCACCGCGCCCTTCGTCGGCAGCCTGCTGTCCTTCGGCGCCACCGGCGGCGACCTGGTGCGGGTGGCGCTCGGCATGGCCGTGTTCGGCCTGACCATGGCCGTCCCCTTCGTGGCCCTGTCGCTGATCCCGGGCCGGGTCCAGGCGATGCCGCGCAGCGGCGAGTGGATGAACACGGTCAAGGTCACCCTCGGCTTCGTCGAGGTCGCCGCGGCCATGAAGTTCCTCTCCAACACCGACATCGTCTGGGGCTGGGGCGTCCTGCCGCGCGAGCGCTTCCTGCTGATCTGGGCCGCGGTGCTGATGGCCGCCGCGCTCTACCTGCTGGGCATCCTGCCGTGGAAGGGCGGTCGGCCCGACGGCGTGAAGGCCAAGCGCGCCTTCACCGGTCTCGCCTTCGGCCTGCTGGCGGCCTACTGCATGCACGGCTGGACCGGCGCCCGCATGGACAACATCATGACGGCGATCATCCCGAACTACTCGTTCCAGGACGGGAACGGGCTGCGGAGGATCGCCCAGCACCAGATCATCGAGGACGACTTCGAGGCGGCCAAGGCGTCGGCCGTCGAACAGGGCCGGCTCCTGTTCGTGAACTTCACCGGGCACACCTGAGTGAATTGCCGCCTCATGGAAGAGAACATCTTCCCGCTTCCGGCGGTCGCCGGAATCCTCGAGAACGAGATGGTCGAGGCTCGCCTCCACAACGACGATTTCGACCCCGAGATCAAGGAGCGGGTCGTCGCCCTGCAGCTGGAGATGACCAGCAGCTACACCACCCCGATCTACCTGGTCCTCGACCCGGTCACCGGCGAGGTGCTAGGCCGCCGGGACGGAGCCCTGCTGGAAGAAGCGGCCTTCGCCGATTTCCTCCGAACAGCAGCGGCCAAGAAGGGCTGAGTTGGACCTGCGCTGCATCCCGGGCGAGGGCCTCGGCAACACCTTCCTGCTGGCCCTGGAGGGCGACGTGGTGCGCGCCGGCGTCGCGCTCCCGGACCTGGCGTCGCGCGCCTGCGGCGCCGACTACGACGGCCTGCTGATCCTCGGCGCCGGCGCGCCGGGCGGCCCGCCGCGGCTGCGGGTGGTCAACCGCGACGGCAGCGACGGCGGCACCTGCCTCAACGGCCTGCGCGTGGCCGCCCTTCACTCCGGGGAACCGCGAGGGGAGTTCGAGATGGGGGGCCGGCTCATCGCCTGGGAGGACCGCGGCGGCGGCTGGATCGAGCTGCACCTGCGCGCCGAGGACCTGCCGCAGGAGATCCCGGCGCGCTCTCTGGAGCTGGCCGGCGGCCTGCGCGGCGTGCCGGTGCCGTTCTGGAACCCGCACTGCGTGGTGCCGGTCGAGGACCTCGACGGCCTCGACCTCCAAGCCGTCGCGGCTTCCGCCGCCGCCCACACCGAGGTCTTCCCCGACGGCGTCAACCTGGAAGCCATCACCGCGCGCCCGGAGGGCGGCCTGCGCGCGCGCGTCTATGAGCGCGGCGTCGGCGAGACCCGCGCCTGCGGCAGCGGCGCCGTGGCGATCGCGCTGCTCGCCTGGAGCGACCGCGCCCCCTCGGCGCTGGTGGTCGAGATGCCCGGCGGCCCCTTGGCCCTGGCGCCGGCGCCGCCCGGGCGCGGCGGCCTGCTGCTGGCCGGCCCGGCATCGATCGGCGCGGCGGTCGTGGTCGAGCTCTGATGCCGCGGCTGCTCTCGCTGGGACTGGCCTACCTCCAGTGGGCCTGGTTCGAGCAGCATCCGGAGTTCGTGGCGCCGCTGGAGCCGATCGGCCTGCTGGGCGTGCTCGGCGTATCCTGGCTGATCGCCCTGCGCTGGGCGCTCCCGCGGCCCAGGGTGCCCTGGGAGGCCGGCCCGGCGACCTCCTTCCTCGGCCCCCAAGTCCTGTTCGCGGCCTTCCTGGCGGGGTTCGGCGGCCTCCACCTGTGGCAGGACTGGGAGCTGCCGGCGGTCCCCGGCGCCCTGGTCGGCCCGCCTCCCTACCTCCGGGTCCCGCACCGCCTCCCCCACGGCGGGGGGGGGCCGGGCGGGGCCGGCCGCGTCCCCCGCCCCCGCCCCCCCCCCCGCCCCC
>JACNJP010000428.1 GCA_014382465.1 Planctomycetota bacterium | reverse complement strand
CCCGCGCCAGCAGCGGTGGATCGCGGTCTCGCCCGAGGAGATCTCGTTAGCCGATAACCTCGCGGCGCTGGGGCTGACACGGACGCAGCTCGTGGACATGGCGATCCTGATGGGGACCGACTTCAACCCCGGCATCAAGGGCATCGGCCCCAAGAAAGGGCTCAAACTGTTGCAGCAGCACGGCTCCGCCGAGGCGGCGCTGACACACCTCGGTCACGGCTGCGACAACCTTGACGAACTGCGCCGGCTTCTTCCTGTGCGCCCAGGACTCGGTCTGGCGCTGCAAGCGCACCGGCTACTGGACCTGGAATTGGACCCAGCACAGCGCCACCGGCTTCGGCGGCCGCCTGCTGTCGGCGCTGGCCTTCTCGCCGATCGATCCCGACCTGGCCTGGGCCGCCTGCACCGACGGCACGCTGTGGCGCTCCACCGACCACGCCGTCACCTGGAGCATGGCCCAAGGCGGCGGTCCCGGCTCGCACTACTTCTACGGCACTGCGCTGTGGCCCTCGACCCTCGACGTCGACGAGGTGTGGGTCGCCGGCAGCGGCTACGGCGCGCCGCCGGTGATGCGCTCGACCGACGGCGGCCAGACCTGGCTGGCCAAGCGCAGCGGCCTGCCCAACACCCTGGTCTACGACATCTGCGAGGCCCCCGGCGGCGGCGGCCAGATGTTCTGCGCCTCCGAGAACGGCGCCTGGATGTTCGATCCGGCCACCCAGCAGTGGTCGGACGTGCTCGGCGCCGCTGCCCCGATCACCCTCTACTGGAGCGTCGAGCCGGTGTGGGCCGAGGGCATCGTCCGCTTCGGCACCTACGGCCGCGGCATCTGGGACTACCAGCTCGACCTGCCCGGGAACTTCCCCTACGGCGAGCTGCGCGGCGACGCCAACACGCTGGCGCTGCGCGGCGACGGCCTGCCGCGGATCGGCCAGGGCTACACCGCGCGGGTCTCCGGCGCCCCGGCCGGCGCCGCCGGCACCCTGGTGGTGGCGGGCGCCGCCCAGGACACGCCCTACCTCGGCGGCACGCTGCTGGTGCGCGGCGCGGGAGCGCGGAGGTGGAGCTTCAGCAGCGACGCTCTCGGCAACGGCGCCATCCCGGCCACCATCCCCAATGACCCGGGCCTGGTCGGCCGCGACTTCTACCTCCAGGCCTTCGTCCACGACTCCAGCCAGCCGCAGGGCTGGGCCCTCAGCCACGGCCTGCGGATCCGGATCGGCGCCTGAGGCAGGCTGCTAGGATGCGCGGGTGCGTCCGGTTTCGCTCGAGATCCTCGAAGACCGCACCCCAGGCAGCGCCTCCGACGAGGGCTTCCTGACGGTCCGGCGGCTCCGGCTGCGTCACCTCTACGACGACGGCAGCGCCTCGCCGGCCTACTCCTGCGACGTCGTCAGCCGGCCGGGCACCGACGCCGTGGCGGTGGTGCTGTGGTTCCGCGGCGCGGGCGGCCGGCCCCAGGTCGTGCTCAAGGAGGGGGTCCGGCCGCCGGTGTGGCTGCGCCGCCAGAAGGACCTGGTGCAGGCCGATCCGGAGGCGCCGCTGATGCTCGTCGAGCTGGTGGCCGGCATCCTCGAGCCCGGGGACGAGGGCCCCGACGGCCTGCGCCGCCGAGGCGCCGCCGAGGCCCGCGAAGAGGCCGGAGTGGTGGTCCCGCTGGCCGCGCTGGCGCCGCTCGGCGGCCCGTCCTATCCGACTCCCGGTGCCGCCGACGAGCGGGTCGAATTCCTGGTCGCCGAGCTGGCCGGACCGCCGCCGGCGGGGCCGCTGCCCCCCGGCGACGGCTCGGCCATGGAGCACGGGACGCGGGTCCTGGTGCTCGACCTGGAGGAGGCGATCCAGCGCTGCCGCGACGGCCGCTTCCCCGACATGAAGACCGAGATCGGGCTGACCCGGCTGGCCGCCACGTTCGGCGCGCAGGATGACCACCGCTCCTGACGCCGCCGCGCCCTTGCGCGTCGCCGTGGTCGGCGCGCGGCGCACCCACCAGGGCACCGGGCCGTTCCTCGCCTTGCAGGCGGCGGCCGCCGGGGCCGCCGTCTGCGCCGTCTGGGGCACCAGCTCGGAGAGCGCCGAGGAGGCCAGCCGCTGGCTCTCGGAGCGGGGCCTGGACAGCCCCGGCTTCGCCGACTGGAACCGCCTCCTGGTCCAAGCGCGCCCGGAAGCCCTGATCGTCGCCGGCCCGCGCGACACCCACGCGGCCTGGCTCGAGACCGGCCTGCGGGCCCGGCTCCACGTGCTGTGCGAGAAGCCGCTGACCGCCCGCCGCGACCCCGCCGAGCTGGCCCGCGACTTCGCGGCCGCCGGGCGGGTCCTGCGCGAGAATTGCCAGTGGCCGTTCACCCTGGACGCCTTCCTCAACATGCATCCGGGCTTCTCCCTCGAGCGCGCCTCCCGCTTCCGCATGCGGATGACCCCGGCCCACTCCGGCCGGGACCGGTGGATGGAGCTGCTCTCCCACCCGCTTAGCCTGCTCCAGGCGGCCGCCCCGGGCCCGGTCGAGCTCGAGGGCGTCCGCTTCCACGACGCCGGCCGGTTGTCCTTCCGCTGGCGCACGCACAACTGCGAGCTCGACTGCCAGGTCGACGCCGTCCCGAGCGACGAGTACCCGCGGCCGGCCGAGTACCGCTTCGACCAGGCGCTGCTGCGGCGGCGGATCGAGCAGCCCGGCTACCGCTTCGCCTTCGAGGACCAGGCCGGCCGGGTCCAGCCCGGCGCGGACCCGATGGCCCTCTCGGTGGCCGACTTCCTCGGCCGGGTGGCGCTGGCCCGGGCGCGCTGCGCCGCGCCCTTGGACGAGGACCTGGTCCGGCGGCAGGAGCTCTTCGACCGTATCCTGGCCGCCTGGCCGGCCTGAACCGCAGATCCGTTGCCGCATCGCTTGCCCGAGTCCGCCTCCACCGACGTCGACCGCTTCCATGACTTCCGCGCCAAGCTGGGCCAGGAGGGGATGCGGCCGGTGGTCCTCGATTACCTGCGATGGCGTCGCGCGAGCCGCGCGGCGCAGGCCGAAGGCGGGCCGCCGCCGCCGATGCCCGGGATCGGGCCGCTGTCGATCAACCTCGACCTGACCACCGCCTGCAACTACGCCTGCGACCACTGCATCGACTGGGAGGCGCTCAACAGCCCGGTGCGCCACCGCGACGAGGAGCTGCGCGAGTCGCTGCGGCGGCTGGCGGCGCGGGGGCTGCGCTCGGTGATCCTCATCGGCGGCGGCGAACCGACGCTCTACCCCGGATTCGGAGAGATGGTGGTGTTCCTGAAGCGGCTCGGCCTGCAGGTGGCGGTGGTCAGCAACGGCAGCCGCAACGAGGTCATCGCCGAGGTGGCGGAGCACTTCACCGCCGGCGACTGGGTGCGGCTGAGCCTGGACTCCGGCGACGATTCGACCTTCCAGGCGATGCACAAGCCGCGGCGGCCGATCGCCCTGGCGCAGATCCTGGCCTCGGCCGGCGCGCTGAAGCAGGCCAACCCGGGCCTGACCCTCGGCTTCTCCTTCGTCATCACCTGGCGCGGCGCGCGCCGCGACGAGGTCGGCCTGGTGGAGAACGTCGGCGAGATGGGGCGGGCGGCGCGGCTGGCGCGGGACTCCGGCTTCGACTACATCTCCTTCAAGCCGTACCTCAACCGGGCCGAGGACGGCGCCGAGGTGCTCGAGGCCGAGGAGGCCTTGGACGAGCGGGTGGCCGGCGCCGCGCGGATCCGCGAAGGCCTGCA
>JACNJP010000583.1 GCA_014382465.1 Planctomycetota bacterium | reverse complement strand
ACCGGCGCCGTTCAGCGGACGAACCAGGTCGAGGCTGAGCCCGAAGACCGCCAGCACGGCCAAGACCTTGTCGAGTTGCACCGAGGTCTTGCCCCCTTCGAGTTCGGAGACGAAGCGGCGACCGACCCCCGCGTGCAGCGCGAGGTCGGTCTGGGACATGCCAGCTTGCTTGCGGCGTCGCCGGACTTCCTGGAACATGGATTGAGGAAAGGGCATTGTTTGCTCCCGTTCAGGGGCAGAATAGCCGTTCTTCGACGATCCGTAGCACTCAGTCCACCATATTTCCCGACATTGCTCCCGATCGGGTGCAAAAAGGCTTGTTCTGGCCGCTGAAAGGTCCAATGAAGTCATTGCGGTCCTATTTGCTCCCGAACGGGGACCATTACAGCGGGATTCTGGGCTCGCTGCTGCCATCGATCTCGCCCCAACCCTCGTCCTCCAACTCCCCCTCGGTCGGCAGCGGAGCCTGTTCGAACAGCTCGGCGAAGTCAACGTCCCCCTCCTCCTCCGCCAGCAGCGCGTGGGCTAGGCTCAGGGAGTTGAGGTCGATGAAGGCGTGCAGGGCGATCGCAAGCCACAGCGCGTCGGTCGCCAGCACCAGGGCGCCGAGCACGACTCCGACCAGGGTGGTCTTCACTATCCCCTTCCAGCCCTGGTAGGCGTGGCAGGCGCCGAAGCTGAGCGCCACCAGGCCCATCGCCAGGTACTCGTCGACGAAGCCGCTCAGCCACCAGAACAGGAAGCCGCGGAACAGGATCTCCTCGCAGACGCCGGCGGTGATCGACACCAGCCATGCCCAATTGCGCTCGCGGCGGGTGCGCGGCAGCAGGGCGTCGAGCTCGGCGAGCTGCTCGTAGATGGTCCGGCGGGCGTCGGCGTCGACGCTGATCTGGTTCCAGATGCGCACCGCGCTGGCGGCGGCCAGAAACAGGATCAGGATCGAGTACCAGGCGCTCGTGGCCGCCGGCTGGCCCAGGCCGAGCTCCTCCCAGCCGCGATCCGCCGACCACCAGCGCACCAGCACCACCGCCACCAGCAGCCACTGCACCGTCGATCCGATGCGGTAGACCCCCACCCGCGCGTCCGGGATGCCGCGCCCGCTCCGCCGCGCCAACCACTGGTAGAAAACCTGGGCGTAGACCGGCAGCCCGGCGATCAGCAGGACGGCGAAGACGTGGTCGAAGAGCACGGTGCCGCGCGAGTCTAGCGGCACGGCATCGAATGTCCCTTATGATCGCGGCATGCCTGGGGCCCTCCTTCTGCTCCTCCTCGCTTCGCTGGCTGCTCCCCAGGAGGACCTGTCGAGCCGGCCGGGCTCGGTGACGCGCGTCTCCCTGCTGGACCGGGCGCGGCTGGTCGCGCTGGAGTCAGGCGGAAGCGGCGCCGACCTCGACGCCGCCCTCTTCGTGACAGGGCTCCGCAGCCACGGGATCCAGGCTGAATGGCGGACAAGCCTCAGGGACACCGGCTACGACGACGCCACTCGGATCCTGTTCGTGCAGTCTGGCGAGGCCGAGGGCCTGCACTTGGCACGGCCGGAGACCAGCTACGGGACTCCGGTCACGCTCGCCGTCGGCGACCTCGTGCTGCTGCGGCCGAAGGAGCGGATCTTCCTCCAGCAGGAGATCGGCGTGCTCAGCTTCACGCTGGAGGAGCCGCTGCCAGAGGGCCTGCCCACCGTCATCCGACCCGACCACGACCCGCAGATCACCGACACGCCCGGCGGCTGCGCCACGGAATCCGGCGCCTATCGGCGCGTGTGCCTGACCTGGGAGGGGAAGAACGGCCCCTATCTCTACCAGGGCTTGAACGCCCACCGGGTGCGGATCCGCGACTCCTTCACCCACTACCACCCGGTCGACGGCGGCTTCGACGAGCTCTACCTGGTGCAGGACGCGCTGCCTGGGTCGGAGATCATCGTCTGCGAACGGCTGGCGGAGCTGCTCGACCCGTCCGGGCTGGACGCGGAATCGGCCTCGACCCTGCTGCGGCGGATCCCGGTCAAGACCGGCGACCTGGTGCTCCTGCCGCGTGGCACCGCCCACCGCGGGGTCGGCGGCATCCTGGCGCAGGTGATCACCGTGCCGGGATTCGTGCCGGGGGCGGAACTCGGCGTCGACGACGCGATCCGGGCGGTGAACGCGGAATTCGACCTGGAGCTGGCGCATCACGACCCCGGCGCGCCCTTCGTCGCCGTGCTGGAACGAGAAGACCACGTGCGGATCGAGGTCGGCGACCAGCTTTTCACCGAGTACCGCTTCGCCGACGGCCCGCGAGCCTTCTTTCACCCGGTGCTGGCCTCCGACGGCCGCGCCATGACCCGCGGCTACCCGATGGCCTGGCGCGAGGGCGAGGCGAAGGACCACCCCCACCACCAGTCGCTGTGGTTCGCCCACGGCAGCGTCAACGGGGTGGACTTCTGGCACGACCCGAACGCCGAGATGCGGCTGCTGAAGATCGAGGATGTCTTCAGCCGCAGCGGCCTCGGCGGCTTCACCGCGGTCCACGACTGGATCGCGCCCGACGGCAGCACGGTGCTGCACGACCGGCGGGTGTTCCGCTTCCACGCCGGCGCGGCCGGGGAAGGCGTAGCGGCCGGCGAGCGCTGGATCGATTGGGACCTCCGCCTGACCGCTCCTGCCAACGCCCCGGTCCGTTTCGGCGACACCAAGGAGGGCACGATGGCCTTCCGCGTCGCCGCGAGCATGCGGGTGGACGGCGAAGTGGCCACCGGCCGTTTGGTCAACGCCGCGGGCCAGAAGGACGGTCGGGCCTGGGGCAAGCGTTCGCCCTGGTTGCTGGCCAACGGCCTGCTCGACGGCCGGCCCGCCGCGGTGGCGATCCTCGAGCATCCGCGCAACTTCCGCTTCCCGACCTGGTGGCACGCGCGCGAATACGGGCTGCTGGCCGCCAATCCCTTCGGCGCACACGACTTCGAGGGGGCCCCCGCCGGCGCCGGCGACTTCGAGCTCGCGGCGGGCGAGACCCTTCGGCTTCGCTATCGCTTCGTGCTCGCCGCCGGCGAGCTGGCACCGCGGCGCGTCACCGAGCTCGCGACCGGCTATGGCGACACCGGCCAGGAGCCCGGCCGGCCGCCCGCTGCGGTGGGCTCGGAGCGATGAAGGACACGAACCGCCGCGATTTCCTCCGGCGCAGCGCGGCCGCTGCCTGCGCCCTTCCTCTCGCCGCTTCGGCCCGCGCCGCCCCGGTCCCTGCCTGCCTGCCTCCGGCCGCGCCGCGCCCTGCCGCGCCGCCCGAAGGGCCGCGCCTCGGCCTGGTCACCTACCTGTGGGGCGCGGACCTCGGCCTCGACGCCCTGATCGCGGCCTGCGAGGCGGGCGGCCTCGCCGGCGTGGAGCTGCGCACGACCCACGCGCACGGCGTCGAGCCCTCGCTCGGTCCGAAGCAGCGCGCCGAGGTCAAGAGGCGCTTCGCCGACTCGGCGATCGAGTGGCTGGGCATCGGCAGCAACGAGAACTTCGACAGCCCGGATCCGCTGCGGTTGACGCGGGCGATCGAAGCCGCCATGGACTTCCTCGAGCTCTCCCGGGACGTCGGCGGCACCGGCGTCAAGGTGAAGCCCGACTCCTTCCACGACGGCGTGCCGCGCGAGCAGACCATCGAGCAGATCGGGCGCGCCCTGAGGGTGGTCGGCCGCTACGCCGCCGAGCTTGGCCAGGAGCTGCGGCTCGAGGTGCACGGCCAGTGCGCCGAGCTACCGA
>JACNJP010000495.1 GCA_014382465.1 Planctomycetota bacterium | reverse complement strand
CGGCGCCGGCCGGGGCCGGGCGGGCCCTCCTGGCGGCAGGTGGTCTCGGCCGCCAGCCGCAGCCAGGGGCCGAGGCCGGCGCGCTCCTCGGGGGCGGCCTTGTCCTCGGCGGCGACGGCGGCGACGGCGGCGAAGAACTGCGGGCGGTCGTTGGCGCCCCGGAGCAGCTCGAGGACGCGCTCCGGATCGTGGCCGAGCTCGCCCCAGACCTGGTCGATCCGCTCGGACAGGCCGCGGTAGGCCAGCGGCAGCTCGGCGGCCTCCGCGCACAGGCGGGCGGCCAGCGCCTGACGCAGCTGGCGGTAATCCCTCCAGCCGGCGAAGGCGTCCGAGATGCGGCGGTAGATCCCATCGTGGAGGCGGGCCGGGATCGGCGACTGGAGCCGGTCGTCACCGCCGAGCAGCCGCAGGTAGGCGATGGCCTCGACGTCGGAGACCTCGATCTCGCGGCCGCTGCCCCAGACGTCGTCGAGGCGCATCCCGGAGTAGACGCGGCCGTCGCGGTCGCGGTAGTGGTGGGCGAAGTAGTCGGCGGCGGCGTCCATGCCTCCGTCGCCGTCGAAGCGCGCCTCGGCGAGGGCGGCGAGGCGGCCCGGATCGGGCCAATCGCCGGCCAGGAGCGCCTTCAAGCGCTGCTCAGGACTGGGGGCGACGGCCGGCTTCAGCAGGGCGTTGCGGCCGTAGTCCCACTCCCAGACCCCGCTCCGGTCGGGCAGGGGAAAGAGGGGAAAGAACCGCTGGTGGGTCCGCTTCCAGGACGAGGAGTCGCGCTCCAGGACGGTGGTCCCGAGCTTCAGAGCGGGGGCGAACTGGCTGGCGGAGTAGCTCCGCTGCGGGTCGGCTTCCAGCACCGCGAGGCCGCCCGCGGCGCCTTCCAGGGCCGCCGCCGCCCGCGCCAGGGGATGATCGGCGCCCAGCGCCGCCTGGTAGGCGCGCTCCACCAGGCGCTGCTGCTCCTCCGCCGGGAGCGAGTGGAAGCGCGGCAGCAGCCGCTCCAGCAGCGGGTCGCTCGGCGGCGGATCCTGCGGCCGGATGACCGCCACAGGGTCCCCTCCGAGCGCGAAGAGATCCGGCGTGGTGACGCTCGCGAGGAGCACGAAGGCGATCAGGGAATGCGGCAAGGCGGCTGGATGTCGGATCGAAGATGGCCGAGAAATCCGGGATTGGGGCCAGAATTTAGCCGTTTTGGGTTTGACTCCAAACACCTTTTCCCGGCAGAATCCCGCGGAGACGGCGTTTAACGGCGCCGCAGACACCTCAATCAACCCTCTGGAACTCCGTTCCCGAACAGAGAGACGACGAGAAACATGGCTGCCAAGAAGAAGGCCAACGCTGCCAAGAAGCCCGTCCGCAAGGCCACCAAGAAGGCTGCCCCTAAGAAGGCCGCCAAGGGTGCCAAGAAGACCAAGTCCAAGGTTCTCGAGATGATCATCTCGAAGAGCCGCACCAAGAACGCCGTCCAGAACTGCAACGTCTCGAGCGACTTCTACGCCGCTCTCGACGGCTACGTTCGCGGCGCGATCAAGGAAGCGGAACAGCGCGCCACCGCGAACGGCCGCAAGACCCTTCGGCCGCAGGACCTGTAGTCCTCGACGGCGACGAACATGCGGCGCGCCCTGCGGGGCGCGCCGTTTTCTGTTCCGGCTCCAATCGGCGAACAGAGGCCGAATTCGGCCTTCGAGGAGCGCGCCGGTCAGCGCGCCGCGCGCAGGTAGAGCGGCTCCGCCGGCGACCAGGCGGCGGCGCCGCGGGCCTCCGCGAGCTGCAGCAGCTGGCGCGCGCTCGGGGACACCGACTCGCCGAGGAAGCGGCAGGCGGCGGCGGCGTCGCCGAGGAGCGCCGGATCGCCGAGCACCAGCGCGCCCGCCGGCACCGCCGCAGGTGCGGCGTCGCGCGGCAGCACACGCAAGGCCTGCCTGACTGAGACGTCGTCGGCGTCGCGGCGGTAGCAGGCGTGGTAGACCACCGGGAGGTCGGGGGCGCGCAGCAGGGGGGCGGGGCGGCCGGCGGGGGAGCACGGGGCCGGGGGCGAGAGGCGGCACAGCCGGCGGGCCTCGACGCCGAGGGCGAGGCAGAGGGGGCGGGCGGCGGCGCAGGCGATCCGCAGGCCGGTGTAGGAGCCCGGTCCGGTGCCGGCGACCACCGCCCGCAGGTCGGCCGGGGCCAGCCCCGCTGCGGCCATCAGGGCCTCGACCTCCGCCAGCAGGGCCCGGCCGCGTTCGCCGCCGAAGCCGCGCTCGAGCACCTCGCCGCCGGGCAGGCCGAGCGCCACCGTTGAGCTCGGGCAGGACAGCTCCAGCGCCAGCAGCGGGCGGAGGGTCGACTCCATCGGCCTCAGACCAGGATGCCGTCGGCCTCGGCGGCGGCCCGCAGCCGGGCGATGCCGTCCTCGACCATCTGCTGGGTCTCGGCCTCGATCATCAGCCGGAGCTTGAGCTCGGTGCCGGAGAAGCGCACCACGCTGCGGCCGTGGGGGCCCATCTCCCGCTCGAGCAGCGCGGTCTCGGCGCTGAGCCGGGGGAGCCCCTCGAGCGGCCGGCGCTCGCTCACCGGCAGGTTCAGCAGCACCTGGGGCATGTCCTGGTAGCCGTCGGCGAAGTCGGCCGAGCCCTTGCCCTCGAGGGCCAGGGCCTGCAGGACCCGGAGGAAGGTGTAGAGGCCGTCGCCGCGGTAGCCGTGCTCCTCGCCGAAGAGGACGTGGCCGGACTTCTCGCCGCCGAGCGCCCACCCCTGCTCGCGCATCGCCGCGGCGACGTGGCGGTCGCCCACCGGCGCGCGGTGGAGGCGGGCGCCGCAGCGCGCCAGCCACCGCTCGAGCGCCAGGTTGCTCATGACGGTGGCGGCGACCGTGCCGCCGGGCAGCTCGCCGCGCTCCATCAGGTGGGTGCCGAGGCCGGCCAGCAGGGCGTCGCCGTCGAGGACCCGGCCGTTGGCGTCGACCATCAGGCCGCGGTCGCCGTCGCCGTCGACGCACAGGCCGACGGAGGCGTGGTGGTCGAGCACCGCCGCCGCCGCCACCTCGGGGTGGGTGGCGCCGCACTCGAGGTTGATGTTGCGGCCGTCCGGGTGGTCGTTCAGCGGCACCACCTCGGCGCCGAAGGCCTGCAGGACCCGCGGCCCGAGCCGCGAGTAGACGCCATTGGCGCAGTCGAGCGCCACCTTCCAGCCCCTCAGGTCGAGCTCGGGGAAGGCCTCGTTGCGCAGCCACGCGAGGTAGTCGCCGACCAGGCTCTGGACCCGCCGCTGCTTGCCGGCGACGGCGGCGTCGGGCGGGTCCTCGCCGGCGGTCAGGGCGGCCTCGAGGCCGGCCTCGACCTCGTCCTCGAGCTTGGAGCCGGCGCTGCAGAGCAGCTTGACGCCGTTGTCGGCCGCCGGGTTGTGCGACGCCGACACCACGATGCCGGCGTCGTAGCCGCCGGCGCCGGTCAGGTACATGACGGCCGGCGTCGGCGCCAGGCCGCGCACGTCGACGTCGCAGCCGACCGCGTTCAGCCCCTTCAACAGGGCCGCGGCCAGCGTCTCGCCGCTCTCGCGGCCGTCGTGGCCGATCAGCGCGGAGTGGCCGAGGCCGCCGAGGCGCACGCCCAGCAGCCGCCCGCGGCGCTCGAGGGTCTCCGGCGTCAGCGGCTCTTGGCCGGCCTCGCCGCGCATGCCGTCGGTCCCGAACAGGCGGTCGCTCATTCGTTCTCCTGGATGCGCTTCATCTTCACTCGCGCGGAGGCGGCGCCGGAGGGCT
>JACNJP010000597.1 GCA_014382465.1 Planctomycetota bacterium | reverse complement strand
TCGAACGGCCCGCCCCGTAGCGGCGCGCGGGAGACCCCCCCAAGTTGAACACTCCCCTCGTCGCGAACCCGGATGCCGTCCTTCCGTCCTCGGAAGGGGGCGGGGGCATTTTCGAGCAGCTCTTCGGGCACGTCTTCCCGCACAAGGTCGGCGAATTCCAGCTGTTCGGGACCGTCATCGAGTACTACACGCTGACCTTCTTCCAGGTCGGCGCCGTGCTCGCGGTGTTCCTGTCCTTCGCCGGGGTCGCGGTCGCCATCCGGACCAACGGCGGGAACGCGGTCCAGCGCGGGATGTCGGGCTTCGTCTCCTTCATCCGCGAGGAGATGGTCCACCCCTACCTGGGCCGCAAGGACGGCGACCGGATGCTGCCGCTGTTCCTGTCGCTGTTCTTCTTCATCATGTTCCAGAACCTCTTCGGGCTGTTCCCGGGGGGCGCCACCGCCACCGCCAGCGTCTACGTCTCGGCGGCCCTCGCCCTGATCACCTTCGCGACCATGATCGTCGGCGGCATGGTGATCCAGGGGCCGGTGAAGTTCTGGCTCCGCCTGGTGCCCCACGTGCCGGGCCCGCTGTGGCCGCTGATGTTCGTGATCGAGCTGGTCGGCCTGTGCGTCAAGCCCTTCGCCCTGACCGTTCGTCTCACCGCCAACATGATGGGCGGCCACCTGGTGCTGCTGAGCTTCCTGGGCCTGGTGCTCTACTTCGGCAGCATGAACCCGGTCGCCGGCTGGGCCTTCGCCCCGGTGGGCGTCGGCCTGTCGGTCTTCATCATGATCATCGAGGGCTTCGTGGCCCTCCTGCAGGCTTACATCTTCACGTTGCTGTCGATCATCTTCGTCGGAATGTGCCTGCACCCGGACCACTAATCGTTCCTGAAGAACCCACACTAGAAGGATGCTGAACCTCCTCCTCACCGTCGCCGCCCAAGGCGCCGAACACGCCGCGGAAGTCGCCTCGACCAACGCTTCGCCGTGGATCCCCCTCGCGGCCATCGGTGCCGGCCTCGCCGTGATCGGCGGCGGCATGGGCATCGGCAAGATCGGTGCCGCCGGCAACGACGCCATCGCCCGCCAACCGGAAGCTGCCGCTGACATCCGCGGCAACGCCCTGATCCTGTCCGCTCTGATCGAAGGCGCCACCTTCTTCGGCATCGTCGTCGGTCTGCTCATCGCCCTCAAGCAGGTCTGAGCGATCCATCAAGGGAACGAGGCGCCCCGCCCGCGCGGCGGGGCGCCAGGTCCCAGGAGCCAGGCATGAACCTCTTCCTCCTCGTCGCCGCGCCCAGCGAGGGCGGGCTCGACCCGTTCGCGGGTTCGAGCTCGATCTACTGGACCATCCTGATCTTCGCCCTCTCCCTTCCGGTGATGTGGAAGGTGGTCTTCGGCCCGATCTCCAAGGCCCTCCTGGACCGGGAGTCCCAGGCCCGGGAGGCCGCCAGCGCCGCCGAGGCGGCCAAGGAGGAGACCCAGCGGATGAAGGAGGCCATCCAGGCCGACCTCGACCTGGCCCGCAAGGAGGCCGCCCACCGGGTGGCGGAAGCCAAGGCCCGCGCCGAGGTCCGCGAGAAGGAGATCCTGGCGGCCGCCAAGGACGAGGCCGAGCGGGAGCGTGCCCGCACCCGCGTGGAGATCGAGCGGGCCAAGGAATCCGCCCTCCAGGAGCTGCGCGCCGCCGCGGTTTCGCTCAGCGTCGACATGGCGGAGCGCGTGATCTCGCGGGAGTTCAGCGACGCCGACCAACGGCGGCTGGTCGACGAGCTCCAGCAGGAGTTCTCCAGCAACTAAGCGCTCATGGCCGCCCAGACCCGCTACTCCGGCCCCGCCGCCCGCCGCTACGCCAAGGCCCTGTTCCTGGCCGCCGCCGAGGGCGACGCCCTGGCGCCGGTGTCGGCCGACGTCGACGCCCTGTGGGCGCCCTTCGCCGACCCCCGGGCGGGCGCCTGGCTGGCCGACCCGCGGGTGGCCGACGCCGACAAGCGCCGGGTCTTCGAGGAGATCGGGGCGGGCTGCCACGCGCTCACCCGCGGCCTGCTCCAGGTGCTGGTGCGGCGCCGTCGCCACGCCGTCCTTGCCGAGCTCCCGGCCGCCTTCCGCGACCTCGTCGACGCCCACCAGGGCCGCCTCCGCGGCGTCGTCGAGAGCGCCCGGGCGCTCGGCGACCAGGAGCGGTCCCGGATCGAGGGCGCCTTCGCCGCCCAGACCGGCAAGGAGGTCGTCCTCGAGATCCGCGAGAACCTCGAGCTGCTGGGGGGGATTCGCGTCACCCTCGGCGGCACCCGATACGACGGCAGCGCCCGCGGCCGCCTCGACAAGCTGCGCACCCGCCTCGCCCATGCCGACCTCGGCGGCCGGTGAGCCCATCAACTTCACGCCCTAGATCACGACCATGCAACTCCAACCCTCCGAAGTCACCTCGATCCTGAAGAAGGAGATCGAGGGCTTCCAGGCCTCCTCCTCCACCGAGTCCATCGGCGAGGTGATCCAGGTCGGCGACGGCGTCGCCCGGGTCTACGGCCTGGACGAGTGCATGATGTCCGAGCTGCTCGACTTCCCGGGCGGCGTGCGCGGCATCGCCCTCAACCTGGAAGAGGACAACGCCGGCTGCGTGCTGCTGGGCGACGCCGCCAAGGTCCGCGAGGGCGACATCGTCAAACGCACCGGGCGGATCATCTCGGTGCCCACCGGCCTGTGCATGGTCGGCCGGGTGGTCGACTCGCTGGGCCGGCCGCTCGACGGCAAGGGCGCCATCGAGTCCACCGAGGACGACCTGCGGCCGATCGAGCAGGACGCGCCCAACGTCATCGAGCGCCAGCCGGTGCGCGAGCCGATGATGACCGGCATCAAGGCCCTGGACTCGATGATCCCGATCGGCCGCGGCCAGCGCGAGCTGATCATCGGCGACCGCCAGACCGGCAAGACGGCGCTGATCGTCGACGCCATCATCAACCAGAGGCAGACCGGCGGCGGCGACCCGGCCCACCCCGACCAGGTGATCTGCATCTACGTGGCGATCGGGCAGAAGCAGTCGACGGTCAAGGACGTCAGCAACAAGCTCGAGGCGGCCGGGGCGCTGCCCTACACCATCATCGTCAACGCCTCGGCCTCCGAGGAGGCGTCGATGCAGTTCATCGCCCCCTACGCCGGCGCGGCCATGGGCGAGCGCTTCCGCGACGCCGGGCGCCACGTCCTGATCGCCTACGACGACCTCACCAAGCAGGCCGCCGCCTACCGCCAGGTGATGCTGCTGCTGCGCCGCCCGCCGGGCCGCGAGGCCTTCCCGGGCGACATCTTCAACCTCCACAGCCGCTTGCTGGAGCGCGCCGCCAAGGTCTCTGACCGGGCGCCCGAGCTGAACGCCGCCAAGTACAGCAAGGGCGGCGGCTCGATGACCGCGCTGCCGGTGGTCGAGACCCAGGAGGGCGACGTCTCGGCCTACATCCCGACCAACGTCATCTCGATCACCGACGGCCAGATCTTCCTCGAGGGCAACCTGTTCTACTCCGGCGTGCGGCCGGCGGTGAACGTCGGCATCTCGGTGAGCCGCGTCGGCGGCGCCGCCCAGACACCTGCCATGAAGAAGGTCGCCGGCGGCCTGCGCATCAACCTGGCCCAGTACCGCGAGCTGCAGGCCTTCGCCCAGTTCGGCTCCGACCTCGACGCCCCCACCCAGCAGTCGCTCAACCGCGGCGCCCGCCTGGGGGAGCTGCTGAAGCAGGGGCAGGACATGCCGCCGCGCAACGCCCAGCC
>JACNJP010000183.1 GCA_014382465.1 Planctomycetota bacterium | reverse complement strand
ACTTTCACTTTAAAAGTGTGAGCACAGTCTCCGGATTTTGATTGGCCTGAGCCACCCGGGGGAGGTGCGACTGATCTCCACCGCCGACGGCAGCGTGCTCCAGACTTGGTCCGGTGGCGCGCCACTCGACGCCTTCGGCCAGACCCTGGCGGAGCTGGGGGACGTCGACGCCGACGGGCAGGCGGACTTCGCCGTGGGCCAGCCGTGCGCGGACCTCGCCGGCCTCAGCGACGCCGGCCGGGTGACCTGCTACTCGGGCGCTACCGGAGCCTCGCTGTACTCCTTCGACGGCAGCCAGAACTCCGCCGGGCTCGGCGCCTCCCTGTCGGCGCTTCCCGACGTCGACGGCGACGGCGCCGCCGAGCTCCTGGCCGGGGCGCCGGGGATGGACGCCGGAGCCATCGGCGACGCTGGCGAGGTCCAGCTCCGCTCCGGCCGAACCGGCTCCCTCCTGCTGGCGACGGCCGGCGACCAGGTGAATGAGCAGCTCGGGGCGGGCCTCGCGCCGGCCGCGGATTTCGACGGGGACGGAAGGGCAGACTTCCTGGCATTCGGCACGGGCACAGCCGACCTGCGCGCAATCGCCAGCAGGACCGGCGCGGAAGCGCTCCGGATCGAGGCCCGCTGGTGGACGGAGTCCCTCGGTGCGCAGTGCTGCGCCCTCGGCGACCTGGACCGCGACCTGGTCCCGGACTACGCCATCCTTTCCAGCCGGGTCAGCCGGGACCAGTCGGCGATCCGGATCCACTCCGGGGCCGACCACCGGGTCCTGCGCGAGATCCACCTGAATCCTCCGGGAGGAATCGCCTCGCTGCTGAGCGGCGGAGCGGACTTCGACCAGGACGGAGTGCCGGACCTGCTCTACGGCAACGCCGCCCTCCCGCCGCCTCCTCCGTGGACCAGCGGTAGCGGCCAGGTGCAGATCTACTCCGGCGCGACCGGAGGCCTGATCCGGCAGCTCATTCCTGCCCAGGAGACCGATTGGCTGGGGCGATCCCTGTGCCTCTTCGAGGACCTCGACGCCGACGGGATCCCCGAGGTGGGCGTCGGCGGCGACCGAGTGGCCCTGATCTTCTCCGGGGGCAGCGGGGCCGAGCTGCGTCGCTGCCAGACGACGGCTGGAGCCTCCTATGGCGTGGCGGTGGCGGCGGTCGAGGACCTCGACGGTGACGGCCGTGAGGACCTCGCCGTGAGCCACCCAGACCTCCAGCCGAAGGGCCACACCTACCGATCGGGCGGCGTCTTCTTCCACTCGAGCAGGACCGGGAGCATCCTCGGCGTGCTCGCCGGCCCGGCGACCGCCTGGTCCGAGTTCGGAGCCAGCCTGGTGCGGGTGGGCGACCTGAACCACGACGGCGTGGCCGACCTGGCGGTGGGCAACCCGCGCGTGGACGCGGGCTACGGCATCGACACTGGGGAGATCATCGCCTACTCAGGCCGCACGCTGCTCGAACTCTGGCGCCGTCCCGGCCTGCGCGGTGACCACCGGCTCGGCGAGGGGCTGGCGGCCCTCGGCGACGTCGATGGAGACGGGGTCCCCGACCTGGCCTCGGGCTCACCGAATTCGCAGCCGCCCGGCAGCTTCGACGAATACGGCCGGATCGACGTGCTGTCCGGCCGCGACGGGCGGGTGCTCGCGACCTTCGAGGGAACCGAGCCGGACCAGCAGCTCGGCCTGGCGATCTGTGGACCGGGCGATCTGGACGGCGACGGCCTCGGCGAGCTCCTGCTGGGCGATCCGCGGAAGATGGTCCATGGCGTCGAACGCGCCGGCCAGGCCGAGCTCTGGACCTGGCAGAGCGACCGCGGCCCGTACCTGGCGACGGAGGTGCTGCACGCCGGGAGGGGCGCGATGCTCACGGTCCACGGCGCGACCGGACCGAAGGTCTCCTTCTGCGCCTCGCTGCGCGGCAGCGGCCCGACCTGGATCCCGGGATTCCGCGTCTGGCTCGACCTCTCGCTGCCGGTCGACCTGCTCGGAGTTCGGCGAGTCGACGCCCAAGGACGGGCACGTCTCCGCGGCACGGTGCCGATGGCCCTGGCCGGGCATCCGCTCTTCCTTCAAGCGGTGGACGGCACCCTGACCACGGTCAGAACCACCAACCTCGTGGCCACGGTGGTTCGCTGAACCAAATTCGATGTTGCCCGCCCTCCGACCGGCCTTAATGCCCATCGGCCGACTCTTCTCCTTTCTCCTTTTGCCCACGACGACCTTCTCCTCTGCACGCCCATGATCCCGGTGCCCCTGTTCGTTCCTTTCCTCCTCCTGTCTCCCGCCCTCGGCTCGCCCGCCCCTGCCTCCGCCCAGACCTCCGGTCGCCCGGGCGAGATCCTGGGCAAGTCCTTCCACTTCCATCTCTCCACCTGGGAAGTCGTGGACGACCTGAACGGCGACGGCCACGCGGATCTCGTCTTCCTCGACACTCTGAGCGGCACCTGGGGAGTGGACGCCCGCCACGGCGTCTTCGCCAAGGACGGAGAGAGTGGAGAGATCCTCTGGTTCCACCTCTCCGACCCCTATCTGGCTCCATTCACCACCTTGTGCTCGGTCGGCGACCTCGACGGCGACGGCGCCCCCGAGATCCTGGCCGGACGGCCCTGGGCGGTTCACCCTGAGGGCACCGCGGGTGCCGGCGAAGTCCGCGTGCTCAGCGGCAGCTCCGGAACCCTGATCCGGAGCCATTGGGGCGAACAGACCAGGGAGGACCTGGGCAGGACCCTCGCCCCGTGTGGCGATGCCGATGGGGACGGGGTCAAGGACTACCTCATCGGGGCGCCTGGGGTGGGGAAGCAGGAGAGGCCCTGGGATCCCGTGGTCGGCGCCGCCTCCCTCTTCAGCGGAGCCACCGGGCAGCGCTTGGCCTATGTGCGCGGCACCTTCCCCAATCCCGGAACCAACTGGGTCAACTTCGCCGGCAGTGGTGACTTCGACGGCGACGGCCTGGCCGATTTCGTCGCCGTCGTCGGACCTTCCTGGCTGACGGCCTATTCCGGCCAGGACGGGCACCCGATCCGCAGCTTTCCGAGCACAAGTGGCCGGGCCGCATGCATCGAGACCCCCGGCCTTGCTCGGCCCCCGAACCTGGTCGTCGGGGAACCCTACGACAGCGGTCACGGCATCCCCTCGGCCGGGCGGGTGTTGATCCTCGACGGGGCCACGGCCTCGATCCTCCACGAAATCCCGGGGGAGCAGGCCTACGGCCGCTTCGGCTCGCGGGTCGCAGCGGCGTCCGACCTGGACCGGGACGGCTACGAGGACTGGGCGACCAGCAGCCTTGACCTGGTGGGGCCGTCCTACACCCACATCGGCGAAGCCGAGACCCGCTCCGGGAAGGACGGTTCGACGATCGCGCGGATCGACGGCAAGCCGGATGCATCCATCGGCCACGTCTTGGCCGCAGGCCGCGACTGGGATGGTGATGGGACCGCCGATCTCTTCCTGGGAATTGACGCCGGCTACGGCAATCCGGACATCTTGAGGATCTGCTCCGGCCTGACCGGTGGCCCGGTGGCCATGGTCTACGAGCAGGAGGCCGGGGAATCCCTCGGCGAGGACCTGGCCAGGATCGGCGACCTGGACGGAGACGGGCTCGACGATTGGCTGTTGGGCGCCCCGGGAGGCATCCGGCCGGGCACGATCAGCCAGACCGGCTCGGTCGTGGCCTGTTCCTCCGCCACCGGCGAGCGCCTGTTCGAGGTCTACGGCGAGCAGGCGGACAACCGCTTCGGCGAATCCGTGGTGGCCGCCGGCGACCTCGACTTCGACGGGGT
>JACNJP010000493.1 GCA_014382465.1 Planctomycetota bacterium | reverse complement strand
CCCCCAGCCGCCCGCCGACCGGGCCCTTCTGGTATTGATTGCCCGAGGGGGGCTGGGCCCAGCCGAGCAGAGGGCCGGCGCCCACCGCCGCGACCGCCCAGCGCCAGCGAAGCCCCGGCGCGAGCTTCGGCCAGCCGAGGAAAGAGACCGGCAGCAGCAAGGCCAGCGGGCCGAACCAGTCGGCGAAGGGGCGGCCGCCTAGCTGGACCTGGACCCGGGGACCGCCCACGGCGGCGGGCAGGAGAGCGGGCAGCAGGAAGGGCAGCGCCAGGAGCAGCGCCAGGGCGCCGGCCAAGGGCCACACCAGCCGCTTCGCCCCGCTTCCGCGCCAGAGCTCCGGTAGCAGCCAGACGGCCATCAGCAGGCCGGTGAAGCCGCCCACCAGCGGGTTCAAGGCCAGGGCGGCGGCCGCCGCCAGGGCGACGCGCACCGGCCGCGCCGCCGCCGGCCGGATGGCGCCCGCCAGCGCCCAGAGCCCGAAGGGCAGGGCCAAGGCGAAGGAGGAGACGTTGAGGAACTTGGGCAGGAATGCCTGCAGCCGCTGGTCCCAGCCCAGCGGAGTACCGGCGAAGGTCAGCGGCGCCAACCGCATCACCGGGGCGGCGCCGGGAAGGGGCTCCCCAGCCGCCACCAGCATGCCGATCCAGCCGAGAGCATTGAAGCCGAAGACCGCGGCGACGAAGGCCCAGCGGCGGGCGTCGCCGGAGAGGCCGAAGGCGCGGCCGAGGGCGTCGAGGGCCGGGCCGAAGAGCAGAGCGGCGAGCACGTTGAGCAAGCCGAAGCCCCACAGCGGTCCCAGTCCGAGCTTGCCGAGGAGCACCCCGAGGGCCGGGTAGAGCGTGTAGTAGCGCAGTGGCGTCCCGGCGTGGTACGGGTTCTCCGGGATCAGGCCGTGGTCCAGGACTGCCTGCCCGACGCGCACGTGCAGGAAGCCGTGGTAGGAAGCACGAACGGTCTCGCCGCCGAGCGCCAGGAGCAGCACCACCACCAGCGCGAGGGCGCCGCCCTCGACCCACCCGGGCCGCCGACCGACGGTCAAGCGGCTCAGTCCGGCCATGCCTCGGGGGGCGTCGGCCGGCAGCCATCGACCGCGAACCAGGCCGGGTGGACCAGGGTGTCCCAGGCCCCTTGATTGGCCTCCGTGCGCGGGAAGGGCTGGACCTCGGCCAGGTCGAGACCGTCGAGCCACTCGCCGAGGCCGGCGAGCAGGCGACGGACCTCTTGGGGGTGGGAGGCGGCGACGTCGGTCGACTCCAGGGGGTCGGCGTCGCGGTCGTAGAGGGCCACCCGCGGGTAGGGGTAGCGCCCGCCGCCGTTCGGGTAGGGCGGTTCGTGCGGCCCGTCGGGCAGGTGGTCGCAGGGGCAGTTCACCAAGGTCCAGCGCTGGTCGCGGATGCTGTAGAACTCGCGCTGCCAGGTGGAGACGAAGTGGCGGCGCTCGGCGGCATGGCGGCCCAGGGCTAGCGGCACGACGTCGGCGAGCGCCACGCCCCCGGGCCGGCGGGCCCCCGCCTTCCAGCCGGGTCCGGCGATCACCAGCGGCACCTGGATCACGCCGGAGTAGAGGCTCTTGCCGTGCAGGAAGTAGCCGTGTCGGTCGCCGAGCTCCTCGCCGTGGTCAGCGGTGAACACGACGACGGCGTTCTCCAGCAGGCCGCCGCGACCGGCGTCACGGTAAAGGGCGTCGAGCCCGGCGAGGAGGTCGCGCACCAGCGAGCTGGAGGCCCGGACCTCGCCGTCGTAGAGCGCCTTCATCTGGGCGGTGGTCGGTTCATCCGCGAGGGCTGGGTCGCGGTGCAGGCCGTAGAGGACCTCGTTGGTGGCCCGGAGGCCGTCCGGATCGGACCAGAGGTCGTGCTCCGCGGACGGTTCGTAGGGCTGGTGGGGCGCCATGAGGTGGGCCCAGAGCAGCACCGGCTGGCGGGATCCGAGGACCGGCCGGGCCAGCGCGAGCAGCTCCGAGACCACCCGCGGCTCCTGCTCCTTCGGCCGGCGGGCGTAGTCCTCGAAGCCGCGATGGATGCCGTAGGCCTCGACCACCGAGGCGTTGGCGCAGCGGGCGAAGGTGCGGTAGCCGCGGTCGCGCAGCTCCTCGGCGAAGCTCGGCCCCTGCATCACGGTCATGTGGGTCACGGCGCCGTGCTCGAGCGGATCGCGGCCGGACCACAGCGTGGCCAGCGCCGGGATCGTCTTGCCGGCCGGCGCCCAGCAGGACTCGAACACCGTCCCCTGGCCGCCGAGCCAGCGCGGGGACCAGCGGTCGGCGGCGCCAAGGTCGGTCTCACGCTCGGCGACGTAGAGGCCCAGACGATCAGCCCGCAGGGTGTCGACCGAGACCACGATCAGGTCGAGCTCGGCGGGGCGGCGGTCCGCGCCGCAGGAGCTCAGAGCGAATAACCCAGCCAACAGCCCGATCGCCCGCATGGCGGAAGGATAGCACGCCGCCGGGCGCGGCCGCCGCGTCGGCCGCCGGCTCACCGGGCCCATTCGGGGAAGGCGGAGAGGTCGAGCCCCCAGCGCGGCGCGATCCACAGGAGGCTGAACAGGGTCACGAACACCGCCGTCAACAGGTTCAGGAGGAAGCCCGCCCGCGCCATCTGGGCCACGGTGATCCGGCCGCTGCCGAAGAGGATCGCGTTGGGCGGCGTCGCGACCGGCAGCATGAAGGCGCAGCTGACCGCGAAGGTGGCGGGCACCGCCAGCAGCATCGGGTTGACCTCCGCGGCGACGCAGGCGCTGAAGATCAACGGCAGCAGGAGGTTGATGGTGGCGGTGTTGGAGGTGATCTCGGTCAGGAAGGTCACCCCGAGCACGACGATCACCACAGTCGGCACCGGCGGCAGCGCGCCGACGGTGCCGCTGAGCGATTCGCCGATGGCCGCCGACAGGCCGGTGGCGTCGAAGGACCTCGCCAGGGCGAAGCCGCCGCCGAGCAGCAGCAGGACGCCCCAGGGGATGGCGGCGCAGTCGCGCCACTCGAGCAGGGACTTGCGCTCACCCTCGCCCGGCAGCGCGAACAACAGCATCACGCCGAGGAGCGCCACCGACGAGTCGGAGATCGACGCCGACACGGTCGGCGGCAGGAGCAGCTGCCAGCCAGGAATGGCGAAGACGCCGAAGTCCGCCCCCTGGCGGGTCATCCACAGCAGCGCCACCGTGAGGAAGACGCCCAGCACGCGGGTCTGGGCAGCCGTCCGCCGCCCGAGCTCCCGGCCTCGCCGCTTGAGCTCGTCGAGCTCCGGCACCGCCGCGTGGGGCAGCCGCGAGACCACCCGGGTCAGGACCAGCCAGCTCACCAGGAGGAAGCTGAGGGCGAAGGGGACCGCGCCGATGAACCAGGTGCCGAAGGCGATCTGGGGCGCCTCCGGGAATCGCTCGCTGAGCTGGCCGAGCAGGACGCTGTTCGGCGCGGTGCCGATCGGGGTCGCGGTGCCTCCGATGGAGCAGGCGTAGGCGATGCCGAGCAGCAGCGGCGGCCCCAGGCGCCGCGAGTCCTCCGGCCGGCAGGCCTCGAGCACCGCCACCGCCACCGGCAGCATCAGCAGCGCGGTGCTGGTGTTGCTGATGAACATGCTGAGCACCGCCGCCACCGCCATGAAGCCCAGGACCACCCGGCGCGGCCGGGTGCCGAACAACTTCAGGGCGCGGAGGGCGAAGCGGCGGTGGAGCTGATAGCGCTCCAGCGCCAGGGCGAGGATGAAGCCGCCGAGGGACAGCAGCCGGATGTCCTGGAAATAGAACGGCGCCACCCCGTCGGGCGGCAGGGCGCCGGGG
>JACNJP010000347.1 GCA_014382465.1 Planctomycetota bacterium | reverse complement strand
CGCCTGCCGGACGGCATCGAGCTGGAGTTCCAGCCCCGTGTGCTCGGCGTGGCCGTGCTCCAGCAGGGCCGGCTGATGCCGGTGAGCCTTGACGGCACGGTCCTGCCCGCCGGACTCAGCACCGACCACCTGAGCTTCCTGGCGCGGATCCCCGCCGAGGGCCAGGACGCGCTGCCCGAGCCAGGAGGCCGCGTCGCCGACCCGCTGATCCAGGAGGCCCTGCGCGCGGTCTACGAGTTCGACGCCGTCCGCCAGCTGCTCGGCGGCGACCTGATCGGCATCGAACGCCAGCCCGGCTACCCCCGCAACGCCGCAGGGGTCCCGCCGGCGATGGCCTTCGTCACCCGCGGGGGCTGCCGCCTCCACTGGGGCCGCTCCGATGAATCGAGGGATCCCCGCGGGGTCCCGGCGGAGCTGAAGATCCAGCGGCTGGCGGTGGTGCTGCGGGCCTATCCGGCCCTCCAGGGCATCGCCCACGTGCTGCTCGACGCCCCTCGGGTGCGCCTGCTGGACCCGTCCGGGGCGGAGTTGCGCCTGCCCGAAGTGCTGCGTTGAGTCCGCTCCACCGGTTCGGCGGCCTGCTCGCCTACCTGCCCTACGGCGCCGCGGCGCTGATCCCGGCGCTCAGTCCGGCGCGGGCGCTGGCGCTCGCCTGGGTGGTCGAGGCGGCGCGTCCGGCCCCTGCCGAGCCCGCTCCGACCCCCAGGGCGGCCTTCCTGCTCGGGCACGGCAGCGCCTGGCTGCTGCTGCACCTCCTGCGGCCGGACGCCGAGCTCTGGCGCGGCCTGGTCCTGCTCGCGGCCGCCGCCGCCAGCCTGCCGGCCTGGCGACGCCCGGGCCGGCTGGCCGGGCTGGTCCCGCTGCTGCTCTTGCTCCCGACCCTTTTGGTGGCCCTGCTGGGGCTCGGCGGCCGCCAGCTCCCGCCGGCGCTGCTCAGCGCCACCCCCTGGGAGGCCCTGGCCAGCCCGGCGCGGGAGGCCGCGCCCGCGCCGGCCCCGGCCCTGGAACTGCCGGCTGGCGCGGCGCTCTCGGAGCTGCCGCTGATCCTGCCGGTCGCCCCGACCCCCCAGCCGCTGGAGGACTCGCCGCTGCGGAACCGCGCCTGGACCCTGGTGGCCCTGCTGGGCTTGTGGCAGCTCGGGGTGGCGCTGAGCCGGGAGCCGTGGAGGGGGCGGCTGCGGTGGCTCGGGCCGCTGCTGGTGGTCGCCGCCGCCGGCCTCGCCCGGCCACCCCAGGAGCTCCTGGTCCGCTTCGAGGACCACTCGGGCGCCTGGCTAATCGAGGTCCATCGCGGCGCCGGTGATTGGGATCCGCTCCGCGGCGCCCTGCTGCCGCCTGGAGGCCGGTTCGGCCTGGAAGTCGGCGCGGAGGGCCTGGTGCGGGTCTCCACCCGCGGCTGCTGGGCGGTGGCCCGGCCGTCACGAGAGTCCGATCCGCCGCCCTCGCCGGCCAGCGCCTGGCTCGAGGTCCATCCGCTGCGCGCTCCGCGCTCGGGCGGCCCGGCGGCGGCCGCCGGCGGCGCCGGGCTGCTGCGCTGGTGGTCGGCGGGGGAGGCACCCGGCGCGGGCGTCCGGTGGGAGCTGGGCGAGGACGGAAGGCTCTTCCGGAGACCCCTTTAGGCGGGGATCGCGCCTTGACGGAACCGCTGCCCGGCGACTAGACTGTTCGGCCTTTTGCCGCGGCCGATCCCGGTTTCGGAGAAGATCCACAATCGTCATGCGCCCTAAGACCTCGCACGGGACCTCGCAAACTCACACCGCCCAGTGGCTGCTGGCCGACGCCGATGGCCAGGTCCTCGGCCGTCTGGCCCGTGACATCGCCATGGTCCTGATGGGCAAGCACCGCCCGACCTATTCGCCGCACTACCTGAGCGGCGATCAGGTCGTTGTCATCAACTGCGAGAAGATCCGGGTCACCGGGCTCAAGGCGGAGAACAAGACCTACGTCCGGGTCACCGGCTATCCGAGTGGTCGGGTGGTCGAGACCTACGCCGACCTGCTCGCGCGCCACCCCGACCGGATCCTGTCCAAGGCGGTCCAACGGATGCTGCCGAAGACGGTGCTCGGCCGTCAGATGCTCAAAAACCTCAAGATCTACGCCGGCCCGGAGCACCCGCACGCCGCGCAGCAGCCGAAGCCCTTCGAGAAGCTGAACTAGCAGGATGGAAGAGACCCGCAACCCGACCGCGCTCGAGGCCGACGGCGGCGTCGACCTGGAAGCCGCCGAAGTCCTCGTCGAGCCGGAGCCGGAGGTCGACCCCACCGGCCGCGTCGTCGAGCTCGGCCCGAAGCAGTTCCACTGGGGCACCGGCCGGCGCAAGTCCGCCCGCGCTAGGGTGCGCCTGCGCCCCGGCAGCGGCGACTTCGTCGTCAACGGCAAGCCGATGGCCGAGTACTTCCCGCGCCAGCTGGACCAGAACGCCGCCATGGGCGCGCTCAAGAGCGTCGGCGTCGAGGGCAAGGTGGACGTGTACGTCAACGCTGAGGGCGGCGGCATCACCGGCCAGGCCGGCTCGGTGCTGCTCGGCATCAGCCGCGCGCTGCTCAAGCTCTACCCCGACTCCTACCAGCGGCTGCGCGACGCCGGCCACCTGACCCGCGACCCGCGGATGGTGGAGCGCAAGAAGGACGGCCTGGCTGGCGCCCGCCGCGCCTTCCAGTGGGTCAAGCGCTGATCGCGCGGCGACCCGACAGGGACCGCCAGCCCCGCGGCTGGCGGTCCTTCTCTTTTGCCGGGCGGAGCGGCCCCGGCGCGGCATTTCGAGGCGGAGCCGGCGGCCACGGCTGCTAAGCTCCATCCAGGCCGCGAGGCCGGGCGATCAGGAGGCGGAATCGATGGCAGGACATTCGCATTGGGCCAACATCCAGCGCACCAAGTCCAAGATGGACGCGAAGCGCGGCAAGGTCTTCAGCAAGTGGGCCAAGCTGATCATGAACGCCGCCCGCAACGGCGGCGCCGACACCGACATGAACCTGTCGTTGCGCTACGCCATCGAGCGCGCCCGGGCCGACAACATGCCCAAGGACTCGATCGAGCGGGCGGTCAAGAAGGGCGCCGGCGAGCTCGACGGGGTCCACTTCGAGGAGGTCACCTACGAGGCCTACGGCCCCGGCGGGGTCGCCATCGTCATCGAGGCGCTGACCGACAACCGCAACCGCACGGCGCCCGACATGCGCCACATCCTCGACCGCCGCGGCGGCTCCCTCGGGACCACCGGCACGGTGCTGTGGATGTTCGAGCGCAAGGCGGCCTTCGCCGTCAAGCGCGCCGGCCCGGCGGCCGATGAAGACGAGTTCATGCTGTTCGCCCTGGAGCTCGGCGCCGACGACGTCACCACCGACGAGGAGGAGATCCTCGGGGTGACGGCGGACATGGGCCTGTTCATGGAGATCAAGACCGCCCTCGAGGAGGGCGGCTACGAGACCGTGGACGCCGCGATCCGCTACATTCCCAAGACCAGCGTCGGGGTCGACGCCGCCACCGGCCAGAAGATCCTGGACCTGATGGACGCGCTGGAGGACAACGACGACGTCCAAGGCGTGCACAACAACGCCGATTTCCTCGAAGACTAAGGGAGCCTGGAGATGCCCACCCGCCCGCTGACCATCGTTTCCGCCGACGCCGCGGTGATCGCCGCCTGCCAGGAGGCCGCCCGCCAGGTGGGGGACGCCATCTCCGCCGTGACCGTCTTCGACGACTTGGCGGCCCTCGAGGCCCGGGCCGGCGCCATCGAGGGGCAGGTGGTGGTGGACCCCGCGCTGCTGGCGCCGCGCAGCGTCCAC
>JACNJP010000423.1 GCA_014382465.1 Planctomycetota bacterium | reverse complement strand
GTCGCGGCGATGGCGAGGACGGCGGCGTCCGCGAAGCCGGCGGCGCGCAGGGCGAGCACGTCCTCCCGGCGCATCGCCGCCGGGGCGGCGGTGAGCTTGGCGGCGTAGCGCAGCATCGCCAGCCGCCGGGGATCGAGTCCGGCGGTCTCGAAGCCGGCCTCGATCCGCGAGGCGAGGGCGTCGTCCTTCAGCAGGCGCCGCAGACCGCGGCCGTGGTGGGCCAGTCAGTAGCGGCAGCCGTTCAGGCCGCTGACGACCACCGCGATCATCTCGCGCTCGGCCCTGCGCAGGCCGCCGGTGCCGGTCATCGCGGCGCGGTAGACCGCCAGGTGGGCGCGCAGGCCGGCCGGGTGCAGCGCGTGGACGCGCAGGATGTTGTCGACGGCGCCGGTCGCCGGGTCGGCGTGGGCGCGCAGCAGCTCGGCGCACTCCGGGTCGTCGCTGTGGTCGCGGATCCAGGCCATGGACCAAGGGTAGCGGCGAGCGGTGCTAGGCTCTCGGCACCATGGACCTCGACCGCCGAAGCCTGTTGAAGAACGGCCTGGCCGCCGGAATCGGCGCCGCCCTGCCGGGTTCGCTGCTCGCCCGCGACGCGACGGCCCGCGCCCGCGACGGCGAGATCTTCTCGCTCGATTACGCACCCCACTTCGGCATGTTCCGCCGCGTCGCCGGCGACGACCTGGTGGCGCAGCTCGAGTGGGCCCACGCCCAGGGCTTCCGCGCCTGGGAGGACAACCAGATGGCCGGCCGCCCGGTCGCCGAGCAGGAGCGGATCGCCGCGGCGATGGCGCGGTTGGGCATGCGCATGGGCGTGTTCGTGGCCAACTTCGGCACCGCCTTCGCCGAGCAGAGCTTCAGCTCGGGCAAGGAGGGCGCCCGGGCCAGCTTCCTGGCCGACCTGAGGAAGGCGGTCGAGGTCGCCGAGCGGGTCCACGCCAAGTGGATGACGATCGTGCTGGGCACCGAGGACCCGCGGCTGGCGCCCGGCTTCCAGGACGCCCACGCCATCGACATGCTGCGGCGCGGCGCCGAGGTCTGCGAGCCGCACGGCCTGGTGATGGTGATGGAGCCGCTCAACCGCCGCGACCACCCGCGGCTGCTGGTGCAGCGCTGCGATCACGCCTACGCGCTGTGCAAGGCGGTCGGCTCGCCGTCGGTCAAGATCCTGTTCGACATCTACCACCAGTCGGTCACCGAGGGCAACCTGATCCCGAACATCGACGCCTGCTGGGACGAGATCGGCTACTTCCAGATCGGCGACAACCCCGGCCGCAACGAGCCGGGCACCGGCGGGGTGCACTACGGCAACGTCTTCAGCCACATCAGGCGCAAGGGATTCGAGGGCGTGCTCGGCATGGAGCACGGCAACAGCCGCGGCGGCGAGGAAGGCGATCTGGCCGTGCTCGAGGCCTACCGGGCCGCCGACGCGGTGACGGCCGGTTAGCGGCCGCCGCCCTGCTGCGCCTGCATCCCCTGCCGGTAGAAGCCGGCCATCTCGCTCAGCCCCAGCTGCTCGAACTGCTCGACCAGCGAGGCGTAGTCGCGGGTCTTGCGGAAGACCCGGCCGCCGAAGCTGAGCTTGGTGTCCGAGGGGTCGGCGGGGTCCATCCGCTTCAGCAGCTCGACGTCGCGCAGAAGCACCTCGGGCTCGACCCGGCCGCGGTAGACCGCCACCAGGCTGCCGGCCGAGTCGAGCAGCAGGCTGGTCGGCAGCGGGGTGCCGAAGTTGCCGCCGACCACCTCGCGCAGGAGGACCTCGAAGGCGGTCAGGAACTGCTCGTCGGCGTAGCCGGCGTCGGCGTCGTCGAGGCCGAAGCGCGCCAGGATGCTGCGCGCGCGCTCGTGCTGGTCGGCCGGGTCGGTGTTCAGGGTGACGAGGCGCAGACCGCTGGCGTCGATCGCCGCCTTGGCCTGCTGGAAGCCGGCGAACTCGACCAGGCAGTTCTGGCAGGTGTTGCCCCATAGGTTGAGCAGCACCGGCCGGCCCTGCAGGTCGCCGACGTAGCGGTCCTGCTTGGCGAAGGCCGGGATTTCGAGGTACGGGATCGGCAGCTTCTCCACCAAGGCGATGCGGCTCACGCCGGAGGCGTTGAGCCGCGGCGCTGCGGGCGGCGGGCGGTCGAAGGCGGCGGCGGGGCGGGCCTCGACGGCGGCGGGCGCGCCGCTGCCCTGGACCAGCCGGTAGCGACGGCTCGGCTCGAGGCCGGTGAAGCGCTCGCGGTCGCCGTTGGGCCAGCGCACAGTCACGGCGTCGACCGACTCGGCGGCGCCGAGCCCGAAGTGCAGCCGCTTGGAGGACTGGGCCAGGTAGCCCTCGCCGGCGTAGACGGTGCGGCCTTGGCGGACGCCTCCTGCCTCGACCGTGGCGCGGGCGCCGACGGCGTCGCGATTGCCGGCGGTGCCGACCAGGTCGAGCTTGAGCCAGGCGCCGCCGCCAGAGGCCAGGTTGCGAAGGACCTGCAGGCGCGGCGCGGTGCGGTTCTTGAGCACCAGGTCGAGGCGGCCGTCGTCGTCCCAGTCGACCACCGCGGCGGCGCGGCCGTCGCCGGCGAAGTCGATGGTGCCGACCGAGCTGACGTCGGCGAACTCCATGTTCCCGAGGTTCAGGAACAGCCGGTTCTGCTCGCGGCCGCTCCACGACATGCCCTCGAAGAAGACCATGTGCTGGATGCTGGCCCAGGCCTGCTTGTAGTCGTCGGGGGCTTCGGTCTGCTCGGCGGGAGACTGCGACGTCACGCGTCGCCAGAAGAAGCTTCACAAGTCGTCCTTCGACTCGTTGGTGACGAAGCCGTTGGGCGAGTAGAGGTCGGCGTAGCCGTCGTTGTTGAAGTCGATCTCCTTGGCGCCCCAGGCCCAGCCGCCGATGGCGACGCCGGCGGCGTCGGTCGGGTCCTCGAAGCGGCCGCCGCCGAGGTTGCGCAGCAGCGTGTTGCCGCGCGCGTGCCGCAGGTAGGACCGGTGCAGGTCCTGGTGCTCGCCGCCCATGTACTGCTCGCTCTGCGGGACGATGCGCCGCCCGGCGGAGCTGAACATGTTGCTGACGTAGAGGTCGGGGCGGCCGTCGAGGTCGAAGTCGGCGCAGGTCACGCCCATGCCGGCGGCCATGTCGTCGGCGCCGCGCTCCTCGGCGACGTCGCGGAAGCGGCCGCCCTCGTTCAGGTAGAGGTTGTTGCGGCCGAAGTCGTTGGTGACGTAGAGGTCGAGGTCGCCGTCCTCGTCGAGGTCCTCCCACAGCGACGCCAGGCTGAACTTGGAGTTGTTCTGGTCCAGGCCGTTGGTCTCGTTGGCGACCACGAAGGCGCCGCCGCCGTCGTTGCGGAAGTAGAGGTTGGGCGCGCCGTTGTTGGCGTCGTGGTAGGGCACCGGCACGCCGCCGATCAGGCCGTCCTTGACGTAGCGGCAGGCGTAGAGGTCGAGGTCGCCGTCGCCGTCGGCGTCCGCGGCGGCCATCGAGTAGATGTCCTCGACCCCGGCGCCGTTCGACGGCACGAAGCGCTCGAACTTGCCGCCGCCGCCGTTGATGGCGGTCATCAGGTGCTGGTGCACCGCCAGCACCACGTCCTGGTCGCCGTCCTCGTCGACGTCGACGATCAGCGCCGAGCGGGTGTTGTCGAGGATGCCGAGGCCGGACTCCTGGGTGGCGTCGCGCACGGTGCCGTCCGGCTGCCGCAGGTAGAGGCGGTTCGGCCGGCCGGCCCGCTGCGGCCCGTAGAGGGCGTCGCCGCCGGCGCCGGCGGCCGCCCCCCCCCCCCCCCCCCTGGGGCCCGCGTAGGGGGGGCCGGGCCAGCGGGCGGTGCG
>JACNJP010000238.1 GCA_014382465.1 Planctomycetota bacterium | reverse complement strand
GAAGCCGACACTGATGGCATAAGCGTCTCGCGGGGTTTCACGGTCTTTCCCGCCTGGAAGGCTCGGATCATCCCTGGCGCGGGGGCTTCGAGGTGCTCGGGGTGCCGGACGGCTGCGTCACGTCGCCCCAGCCGCTGCGCTTGGTGCGGCGGCTCGAGGCCGCCGGCCGCCGGCCGCTGCACCTGCGGGAGCCAGGCACCACGCCGGTGGGCGAGGCCCTGCGCGAGCTGCTCCTGGCGCCCGACCGGGGAGCCTGGGATCCGCGCACCGAGGCCTTGATGTTCTTCGCCGCCCGCTCCGAGCTGCTGCGGTCGGAGGTGGCGCCGGCGCTGGCAGCCGGCCGCGACGTGGTGTGCGAGCGCTTCACACCCTCGACCCTGGCCTACCAGGGCCAGACCGAGGAGCTGGAGCGCTTCGTGCTCGAGCTCGACCAGCTGGTGGTGGCCGGGGAGCTGCAGCCCGACCGGGTCCTGATCCTGGACCTCGACCCGCGCGAGTCCTTGGCGCGGGCCGGTGAGCGCGGCGCCGCCGACGGCTTCGAAGCCCGCGGCGCCGGTTTCCAGGAGCGCGTCCGGCGCGGCTACCTGCGCTACGCCGAGGCCCGCCCGGAGCGGACCGCCGTGGTGGTGGTGGACGGCCTGGACCCTGACCAGGTCGAAGCCCGGATCGCCGCCGCCCTGGAGGGCCTGGGGTGGGGGTGAGCTCGATCCTGGAGCGCTTCGAGCGGGAGCTGGTGCGGGACCGCGCCGCCGACGCCTACCTGTTCGTCGGCCGGTCGCGGCTGGCGCTGCGGCGCATCGTCGAGGAAGCCGCCGGCCGGCTGCTCGGGGTCCGAGGGCGGGTCGGCGAGCACCCCGACTACGCCCTCTTCGACCCCGAGCAGCTCGGGGTGAAGGGCCTGCGCGTGGAGCACGTGGCCGAGCGCCGCGACGGCGTCCCCAGCGTCGAAGCCGCCTTGCGCTTCCGGCCGGTGGCCGGGGACCGCCGCTGCCTGGTCCTGCTGGACGCCGACTTCATGGGCGCCGACGCCCAGGCCGCCCTGCTGAAGACCGCCGAGGAGCCGCCGCCGGGCACGGTGCTGATGCTCACGGCGGCCGACCTGTCTCCTCTGCTGCCCGCCCTCCGGTCGCGCTGCCGGACCTACCGGGTCCCGGCGCCCCCTCCCGAGGAGATCGAGCGCAAGGCGGCCGCGGCCGGGATCGAGGAGCCGCTGTGGTCGATCCTGCTCCAGGCCAGCGGCGGCCCTGAGGCGGTCCTGGCCCTGGAGCCGGTGGAGCGGGAATCCCTCGCCGAGGCCTACGCCAGCTTCCAGACCTGGCTCGAGCGGGACCCGCGCGAGGGAGCCTGGCTGGCGCCTCCGGAGGGCTCCGGCCTGGCCGAGCAGCGGCTGGCTGGCGGGCTCCGGCTGGCCGCCGCGCTGGGCTGGATGGCCGCCCTGTATCCGGATTCCAGCGCCGATCAAGCCCTGCGACTGGACCGGCTCGGGAGGCTCCTCTCCGAAGCCCAGGGCGACCTCGGTCGCCAGATCAGCCCGGCGATCCTGTTCGAGGATCTCGCAAAGAATTTGCTCGAACGGCCTTGAGCCGCCTTAACTGTATTCCCATATCGGTTAGAGTGTTAGCGACATCCTAAGCGGAGAGGGGCCCCGGAGAATGGTCCGAGATAGGGGGCAAACCCGTCGCGACCGGGGCCGATAGCAGACCCGGGTAGTCAAGGAATGGACGATCAGAAGCTCGAAGCCGTCATCCGCAGCTTGCGGCAGCACTACCGTCGACGGTATGCCGAGGCGGCCTATTTCTTCGTCCTCGAGGCCCTGGACTATACGATGTTCCTTTTGGGCAAGACGCGGCTGCAGGGCGAGGAGAAGCACATCGCCGGGCCTGAGCTGCTCGAGGGGATCAAGAAGTACGCGCGCGAGGAGTTCGGTCCGCTGGCGCCCTTCGCCTTCCGGTCCTGGGGCGTGCACCGCACCGAGGACTTCGGCACCATCGTGTTTCAGATGTGCGAGGTCGGGCTGCTCAACAAGCGCGAAGAGGACCGGCCGGAGGACTTCGCCAACGGCTTCGACTTCACCGAGGCCTTCGCCGAGGTCGAGAGCCTGAAGCCCTGAGGTGTTGTGCGCGCCGGCGGCGTCGGACCGGAGGCGGCGGTGAACCGCTCCTGGCTGCGCTTCGGTATCGCCGTCGCCGCCCTGCTGCTCGGCTGGCTGCTACGGTCGATCACGGTGCCGCTGCTGGCGGCCTATCTGCTGTGCCTGCTGCTGGCGCCGCTCAAGACCCGCCTCGAGCTGCGGGTGGGCTCGACCGCGGCGACCTTCCTGTGCCTGTTCCTACTGGTGCTGGTGCCGCTGGTGCTGGTGCTCCCGACCTTGCTGGAGTTCGACGACTTCGCCGGCCTGCTGCCGACCGCCGACCAGACCAATAATTTCCACGGCCGGGCCCAGGACCAGCTCGCCAAGCTCCAGGAGCGCCTCCCCGAGGAGCTCGCCGGGGTGATGAGCATCTCGGAGGAACAGCTCAAGGAGCTGAGCAAGGACCTGGCGGGTCACCTGGCCGGGCTGGTGGCGGCGGTGGGGCGCTTTCTCGGCGGTTTCTTCGGCATCCTCGGCACCCTGGTGCTGCTGCCGGTGTTCGCCTTCTTCCTGCTCCAGGGCGCGCCGTGGGAGCCCAGGCTGCGGGCCGAGATGCCGCCCGAGTGGCGCGCCAGCTACGACCGGGTGGTCCCGCGGATCCTCGACATCATGCGCCAGTACGCGGCCGCGCGGGTGCTGGTGGCGGCCTGCAAGGGCCTGATCTGGCTCGGCCTGCTGCTGCTCGGCGGCGTCCCCGGCGCCTACACCCTGGCCTTGCTGGCCGGCGGCCTGTCCCTGCTGCCGGTGTTCGGCCCGCTGATCGCCTTCCTCGGGGTGGCCCTGGTGTCCTTCGTCGACACCGGCCTCGGCGGCCTGGTCTACTCGCTGGTGGCCTACGGCATCGCCGAGGCGATCGAGGGCTACGTGCTGATGCCGCGGCTGATCGGCCGCGGCCTCGGGCTCGGCGACTTCGCGGTGATCCTGGCGGTGATGGCCGGCGGCGCCCTCGGAGGGGTCTTCGGCATGCTGGTCTCGATCCCGCTGGTGGCCATCGCCAAGGTCCTCTACGACGAGTTCGCCCGGCCGGTGATGGGCACCGGCGCCGGCTGAGCGAGCGGGGCCGGAGTGCGCGAATTCGACTGCGGCGGAGGACGGACCGGCCTGGCCTTCGAACGCCTGGGCAGGGAGCCCGGCCTGCGGCACGTCTTCACCACCCGCCGCGCCGACGGCGGCGGCAACCTGTCCTTGAGCGGCGGCCGCGACCCGCTGGCGGCGCGGGCCGAGCGGAGCGCCTGGTGCCGGGCGATCGGCCTCGACAGCCGCCACCTGGTCGTCGGCGGCCAGGTCCACGGCGCCCGCGTCGCCCGGGTCGGTCCGGCGCAGCGCGGCCGCGGCCACGCCGACCCGGCCGACGTGCTGCCGCGTTGCGACGCCCTGGTGTGCGCGGACCCCGGCATCCCGCTGTTCAGCGCCGCCGCCGACTGCGCCGCGGTGCTCTTCTACCTGACCGGGCCGCGGCCGGTCCTGGCCCTGGCGCACGCCGGCTGGCGCGGCCTGCGCGCCGGGGTGCTGCGCGCCACGGTGGACGAGGTCCTTTCGGCCGGCGGCGGCGCCGCCGCCGATCTGCTCGCCGGGGGGTGCCCGTGCGTCGGGCCGGCGCACTACCCCGTCGGGGCCGAGGTGATCGAGGGCGCGCCGCCGTCCAGCTACCGCCCGGGCGGCGACCGCCG
>JACNJP010000596.1 GCA_014382465.1 Planctomycetota bacterium | reverse complement strand
GGGCGGCGGCGGGGCCGCTCCGGCCGCCGCACCGGCCGCTCGACCCTGCGCCTCTACGTCGCCGAGCCGGACGACGCCGGGGACCGCGCCCTCGACGGCCTGCGGCCGGCGCTGGCCCAGAGCGTGGCGATGCTCGAGCTGCTGGTGGGCGGCTGGTGCGAGCCGCCGGGAGCGGCCGAGCTGCACCTCTCGACCCTGGTCCACCAGGTCCTGTCGCTGCTGGCCCAGTACGGCGGCGCCACCGCCCGCGACGTCTGGACCGCGCTGGTCCAGCGGTCGCCCTTCGCCGGCGTCGACCGGGAGCTGTTCCAGCGGCTGCTGCGCTCGATGGGGCAGGCGGAGCTGCTCGAGCAGTCGGAGGACGGCACGCTGCTGCCGGGGCCGGCCGGCGAGCACCTCATCGGCCACTACAGCTTCTACTCGGTGTTCGAGACCGCCGAGGAGTTCCGCGTGGTCCACCGCGGCCGCGTCCTCGGCACCATGGCCTTCGACCTGGGGCTGGTCGAGGGCCTGCACGTGGTGTTCGCCGGCCGCCGCTGGCAGGTGGTGGCGGTGGACGCCCACGCCGGACGGGTGGAGGTCGAGCCGTCGACGTCCGGACGCGCGCCGCGCTTCGAGCCCTCGGCCGGCGGCGAGGTCCACGGCCGCGTGCGCCAGCGGATGCGCCAGCTCTACGGCGAGTCCGTCGTGCCGCGCTACCTCGACGCCGCCGCCGCCGGCCTGCTGCAGGAGGGGCGCGACCACTTCCTGCGGCTCGGGCTGGCCGCCACCTGCCTGGTGGAGGACGGCCCCGACCTGCACCTGCTGGTGTGGGACTCCGACCGGGTCGTGAACACCTTGCAGGCGGTCCTGGTCGGCCAGGGCCTGGCGGTCGCCAGCCGCGGCTTCGCCCTCAGCCTGGCCGACTGCTCGCGCGGCGAGCTGATGGCGGTGTTCCAGCGGACGCGGACGGCGGCCATCGACCCGGTGGAGCTGGCCTCGGCGGTGCTCAACAAGCAGACCGCCAAGTACTCCTGGGCCCTCGGCGAGGAGCTGCTGTGCCGGGACTACGCCTCGTCGCACCTGGACGGCCCTGCCGCCGAGCGCTACCTCGACCGGGTCCTGGAGCAGGGCAGCTAGCCTGGGCCGGAATGAGCCCGCCCGACTCCCTCCGCGCCTCCTCCCGGCTGGCCCTGGTGGCCGCCGCCCTGATGCTGGCGATGGTCGCCGGCGCCGTCGCCGGCGGCGGGGTCACCCAGCAGCACTTCGAGCGCGCCTTCGAGCCGCGGGCCTGGAACCAGGAGCTGGCCGCGGCGGCGGCGGGCACGCTGCGCTGGATCCTCTACTTCGACAACCTGTTCGTGATCGCCTTCTCGGCCTGCCTGGTGATGGCGGCGCGCGGCCTGCAGGCGCTGCGGCCGCATCCGCTGGGCTTCGTCGCCGTCGGCTGCCTGCTGGCCACGGCGCTGCTCGACTTCGGCGAGAACCTGCACCTGCAGGTGGGCGTCCAGCGGCTGATGGAGTTCCCCAACGGCCTGTGGGCCGACCGCGGGGAGATCGAGCTGTGGAGCCTCCTCAGCCTGATGAAGTGGCACCTGGCCTACGCCGGCCTGTTCGCCTTCAGCTTCCTGCTGGTGCAGGTCACGGCGCTGGAGCGGCTGCTGGTCTGGTCGCTGCGGCTCGGCCTGGTGCCGGTCGGCGTGGCGGTCGGCGTGCTGGGGGAGCGGGAGGCCCAGCCGCTCGAGGTCGCGCGCCTGGCGCTGATGTTCTTCGGCTTCCTGATGCTCGCGGCGGCCCTGAAAGGCGCGGCATCGCGCGCCACCCGCGTCCCGCCTCCAGGCTAGACTGTCGCGCCGTGCGGCCCGCCCCCCTGGCCATCGAGCTGTTCCATTCGACCTTCGGCCGGATGCCGGGGGCCCTCGCCAGCGCCCCCGGCCGGCTCGAGATCCTCGGCAACCACACCGACTACAACGAGGGCCTGGTGCTCTCCTGCGCCGCCGGCTTCCGCACCGCGGCGGCCGTCGGGCTCGCCGAGGACGACGTCGTCGAGGCGGTCAGCGCCAACCTGCCGGGCGGCCGGCGCCGCTTCGCCCTCGAGGACGCCGCGGCGCGCGGACCGGCGGGCGAGTGGAGCAACTACCTGCGCGGCCTGGCCGCCGCCCTGTCGGAGCACGGCGTCCGGGTCCCGGGCTTCCGCGTGGCGGTGGCCAGCGAGCTGCCGCTGGCGGCCGGCATGAGCAGCTCGGCGGCGCTCGAGATCAGCGTGCTGCTGGCCTTGGTGGACTGCCTGGGCTTGGATTTCCCGCCCGAGCAGCTGGCGCGCTTCGGCCAGGAGGCGGAGTCGCGCGCGGTCGGCGCCCGGACCGGCCTGCTCGACCAGCTCAGTTCGCTGTGTGGGCGCGCCGGCCACCTGCTCCAGACCGAGTTCCGCGGCCTGGAGCAGCGCCACTGCCCGCTGCCGGCGGAGTTCGCCTTCGTCGTCGCCGACAGCGGCGTCAAGCACGACCTCGCCGCCGAGTACAACGAGCGCCGGGCGAGCTGCGAGCGGGCGGTCGAGATGCTGGCGCTGGTGGAGCCGGGGCTGCGCAGCCTGCGCGACGCCGACCGGTCCATGCTCGAGCGCCACGCCGGCGTCCTCGAGCCCCTGGCCCTCAAGCGGGCCTGGCACGTCGTCGGCGAGAACGCCCGCGTCCGGGAGGCGGTGGTCCGGCTGCGCTCCGGCGACGCCCCGGGCTTCGGCCGCCTGCTCAGCGAGTCTCACCGCAGCAGCCAACGCTACTTCGAGAACTCCTGCCCCGAGCTGGACGCGCTGGTGGAGCTGGCCGAGGCCGACCCGCGCTGCTTCGGCGCCCGCCTCAGCGGCGGCGGCTTCGGCGGCGTCACGGTCCACCTGGTTGAGCAGGGCGTGGCCGCCGCCTATGCCGCCGAGCTGGCCGAGCGGGCCGAGCCGGCCCTCGGGAAGAGGCCCTGGACCACCGTCTGTCCGGTCGGCGACGGGGCCCGGCTGGAAGATCTCCAAGGACGCCTGGCCTTCAACGTCGACCAGGAATGAAGCCTCGCCTGCTCCTTCCCTGCCTGGTCATGCTTGGCTGCGCCGGGCCGGCCGGGTCGGTGCCGCTGGTGGAGCCGGCGGCGCCAGAGGTCGCCTGGTCCCAGGCTTCGGCCGGCGGCCCGGTCCTGATCGGCGAGGTCCGGCACCCGGACGGCCGGCCCCTCGCCGGCGTGGTCGTCACCCTCCACGGCGGCTTCGCCACCCGCTGGCGGCTCGCGACGGCCCGCACCGACGCCGCCGGCCGCTTCCGCTTCGACACGGTCGAGGGCTCGCTGATCCGGGACGAGCAGCGCGAGGAGTGGGACTTCTACGTCGGCGTCTGCGTCGGCTCGGTGAGCGGCGCCAATCCGGCCGAATTCCTGCCGTGGGTGGACCTCCGCGTGCGGCGGCAACCGGGGGTCGTGGTGCGGCAGGACTTCGTCTTCGACCCCGAGTCGGTGCCCGAGCGGTTCCGCGGCTGAGCCCTCCGGGAATCCGGCCCCTTTCCGTGGACCTAGATCGGGTCCATCCGGTGTCGGCGCATGGGTTTCGGTCGAGTCTCGGGGCCGGGCCGCCGCGGGGAGGGCTCCTGAGGCGCAAACCCAGCGTTGCCAAGTCTTTCGGTAGGTTCCGGTGAGCCAGAGGGCCAACGACTTGGGCCGGCTTCCACGGGTGGTTGACCCGGGACCCCGGCAGCCGGGCCCCTCCCCCATGCGCCACGCCCTGGTCCCGCCGGTCCCCCCCGACTTCCGGGCCGCCCACCTCCCCCGCCTGCTTCCGACCTGGGTCCGGCCGCCC
>JACNJP010000354.1 GCA_014382465.1 Planctomycetota bacterium | reverse complement strand
GGCGGTCCACCCAGTGGATCTCGGCGTCGTAGAGCGCCCGGACGTGGTCGAGGTCGCGCTCGCCGATGAGGCGGGCGCGGGTCTTGCCGTCGGCGTCGACCTCGCGCACGGCGGGGTTGAACATCCAGTTGAGGCCGTCGACGTCGCCCTGGTAGCCGGGGTCGAAGCGCTTTCCCAGGCCGGCTTCCAGCCGCTCCGGCAGGTAGTCGAAGTGAGCGTCGAAGTAGTGCAGGAACAGGAAGAAGGGCTGCTCGGCCGGCTGCTGGTCGAGGAATTCCAGGGCCAGCGAGGTCAGCCGGGGCGAGGTGACGTCGTAGTGGGAGACGCGGTCGCGGATGGCGCGCAGCAGCGGCTCGTCGACGGTCAGGCCGGCCTGGCGCTGCTTCTCCAGCCACTGGTCCATCTCCCGCTGCAGCTCCTCCGGCGACATCATGGCCGACTGGTAGCGGTCGAAGCCGCGGCCGAAGCCGAAGCGCGGGTCGAGGTAGGGGCCGCTGTAGAAGCCGGCGGTGGCGGCGCCGGCGTCCCGGAACTGCTGGGCCAGGGTCCGCCGCAGCGGGTCGAGGAGGTGGCCGTCGTCGACCACCTGGTGGCCGCCGTCGCCCAGGCCGGTCATCAGGCTCATGTGCACCGGCAGGGTCCAGGAGCTGTTGGCCTGGGCGTCGTCGAAGACCACCGACTCGCGGGCGAGGGCGTCCAGCCGCGGGCTGACCGCCAGCTTGGGGGCGAATTGCGGCCGGTGGCCGTAGAGCCCTAGGCGGTCGCGGACCAGCGAATCGATCGAGATCAGGACCAGGTTGTAGCGCGGCGGCGACCGGCGGCTGGCGTGCCACAGGCCGGCGGCGGCCGCGAGCACCGCCACCGGGAGCAGCAGGCGGAGGCCCAGCGCGCGCCGGCTCATGGCCTCAGCCGGCGGCCGGCGGGCGCCAGCGGCAGCGGTCTTCTCCCGGCGCCGGCAGCGGCGCGATCTGCGGGAAGGGGAGGTCCTCCTGCTCGAATTCCTCCATGGCGTCGGTGTACCCCTGGCCGGCCAGGGTGTCGCGGAGGAGCGCCTTGGCCTCTTCGCTGAGGGCGCCGACGTAGCGCGACCGGAGGTCGGAGCGCGGCAGGGCCTGCCGGCGGACTTCGGCGGCCTCGAAGTCGGCCCGATAGCGGCCGAGGGCCACGGCCACCCGCGGGTCGTCCTCGGGAAGCGGCCGGAGCTCGTCCGGGTCGCTCCCGCGGTCGAAGACGAACAGGCCGCGGCGGCCGTCCTGGAGCGAGTAGGCCTGCTCGAGGAACAGCCAGCCGGAGTGCTGGCTCATCAGCTCCTGGTCCGGCACCAGATTGCGGTGGACCGCTAGCTCGCGGTCGCGCCAGGCCTCGCGGAACGGCAGGTCGCCGAACATGCGGTGGAGCGAGCTGCGGCCGGCCGGCTCGAGGCCGTCCACCAGCGGCCGCAGCGAGGCGCCCTCGGCCTCCCCGAGCGCCTCGAGGCCGGCGTAGTCGAGCAGGGTCGGGGCGACGTCGTAGGCCCGCGCCAGGCCCGCCACGCGCTGGCCGGGCTGCGGGCCTCCGGGCACGCGCAGGATCAGGGCCATCTCGGTCTGCTCGGGGAACAGCGTGGAGCGGTGGCCGATCGAGCCGTGCTCGAAGAACTCGTCGCCGTGGTCGCTGACGACGCAGACGATGGTGTCCTCCCACAGCCCGCGCTCGCGCAGCTTGCGCAGCACCTCGCCGATGCGCTGGTCGACGTAGTGGATCTCGGCGTCGTAGAGCGCCTGGACGTGCCGCAGGTCGCGCTCGGTGATCAGCCGCCGGCTGGTCTTGCCGCGCTCGTTCAGCTCGCGCACCGAGGGGTCGAACATCCAGTTCATGCCGCTGCGGCTGCCGCGGTAGTCCGGGTCGAAGCTCTCGCCCAGGCCCGCCTGGAGCTGGTCCGGCATGTAGTCGTAGTGGGCGTCGAAGTAGTGCAGGAACAGGAAGAAGGGCTGCCCCGGATCCTGCTGGTCGAGGAACTCGAGCGCCTTGCGGTTGACCCGCGGCGAGGTGATGTCGACGTGCGACAGCCGGTCGCGCACGCCGAGGGCGTCCTGGCCGGTGACCGGCTCGCCGGCCTGACGGCGCTTCTCCAGGTAGAAGTCGGTGCGCCGCTTGAGCTCCTCGGCGGGCATCATGCCGGACTCGTAGCGCCCGAAGCCGCGCCCGAAGCCGTAGTAGGGGTCGAGGTACGGGCCGCTGTAGAAGCCCGCGGTGGCGGCGCCGGCCCGCTCGAATTGCTGGGCCAGGGTGCGGCGCAGCGGGTCGAGGAAGAACTTGTCGACCGACACCTCGTGGACCCCATCGCTGAGACCGGTGAGGATCGCCATGTGCGACGGCAGGGTCCAGGAGCTGGTGGCGTGGGCGTCGTCGAACACCACGCCCTCGTGGGCCAGCGCGTCGAGGTTCGGCGAGACCGGGATCTCGGGGGCGAACTCGGCCCGGTGGCCGTAGACGCCCAGCCGGTCGCGCACCAGCGAGTCGATGCTGATGAGGACGACGTTGTAGCGCGGCGGCGCCGGCCCGCTCCGGAGCCACAGCGCGGCGCCGGCGGCCACGGCCACCAGGAACAGGAGCGAGAGGCGGCGGCGCGACATGCTCAGCGGGGCGCGGTCCGCAGGACCTGCACCCTGACCTCGATCAGGGGTGTCTCGTCGTCGTCGGTGCGGATCAGCAAGGTGGCGTCCTGGCCGAGGGTCGCCGGGTCCTCGGGCAAGGTCACCGAGACGCGGTACGAGCGCCCGGGGATCGTCGGCTCGATCTCGACCGCGCAGGCCGCGCCGGTGGAACTGCGGACCTCGGCGCCGAGCAGCCGCAGCGGTCGGTCGGTCGGCAGCATGGTGACGGTGACCGACCCGGAGCGGACGCCTTGGTCGGGCCGTAGCAGGACGACCTGGGGCGAATGGGCGACGTCCGGGACCACGGTCCCGAGCACCGTGAAGCGCACCGGCATCTCGGGGATCGAGGTGCTGAGCTCGAAGTCCTTCATAAAGTTCCCGACCGGCAGCTCGGGCGGCGCGGTGACCTCGATGTTGTAGGAGTCGGGGTCGGCCGAGGCCTGCCGGACCACCAGCTCCCAGCCGTCGAGGTCGGCCGGGGCGAGGATCTGGAATTCGGCCTCCTCCACGGCCCGCACCGCGATCCGGCCGGTCGGCCGCTGGCGCACTCCGAGGGTGCCGAGCTGCAAGGCCCACGGCTCGGCCCAGAAGGGCACCCAGATGTCGGCCGAGTACTCCAGCGCCAGGTGGTCGTAGCCCTCGAATTGGATCGGGATCGAGCTGGCCTTGAAGCGCACCGGCTCGCGGTAGCGCAGGGTGCTGAGGGTGAGCTTGAGGACCGCCTGCTCGCCGGGGGCCAGCTCCAGCCGCATGCCGCGCTCCTGGACCCGCAGGTGCTGCATCCCCTCGGGACGGTCGGGGAGCAGCAGGTCGGCCACGGCGCAGTCGCAGCCGGTCGGCCCGATGCCGGTGATCCGCAGCGGATCGCGGCCCTCGTTGGTCAGGCGGAATTCACCGGCGGCGCCCTTGCCGAAGGGGATCCGCGGCAGGCGCAGGTACTCGGGCTCGACCTTCATAGGCGCGCGGTGGGCTTCGAACGGGGAGGCGTCCGGACCGCACCCGGGCAGAGCGAGCAGGGCGGCGCCGGCGAGCACCAACGCCCCGGCGGCGGACCGGCGAAACCGTTGCATGGGCTGCTTATCCTACGGAAACCCGGCGGCAACCGCGGGACTATGATCCCCGCGGAATGAACGGTGCCTACCCCCTGGCCGCCGCGTCCGATCCCGCGGTCCACGCCGCC
>JACNJP010000595.1 GCA_014382465.1 Planctomycetota bacterium | reverse complement strand
CCCGCGTGCGGGCGCTGCCTCCGCCGGCGGGGCGGGGCGGGGACGGCCCCCCGGGGGTCCGCTTCGGCGACCAGCGGGTGATCTGCGAGCGGGAGGGCCAGGAGCCGCTGGCCCTGGCCGGGCTGGTGGAGCTGGCCAGCGAGCTCACCGGCACGGTCTACTCGACGGTGGAGGCCTCCGGCGGCGGCCCGCGATCGTTGCTGGAGTCCCGGAGCCTCGACCTGGTCGGGGAGCTGGTGGTGCCGCGGGCGGACTTCCGGCGCTACTTCCACGACGAGCTCAAGAGCCAGGGCATCGTGGCGCTCGGCGCCAACGATCCGGAGGCGCCGGTCGCCCGCCTGATCCTGAACAACATCCAGTCGCAGGACCTGATCCAGCAGAGCGGCGTCCACCTGTCGCCGGAGCAGGTCCGGGAGCGGGCCGACGAGTCGATGCTCTACGTCTTCAGCTCCAGGCGCCTGAAGTACGGGCAGGCGCAATCGCTCGGGGTGAACCTGCGCACCGCCCTCATGTCCAGCGGCGGTGATCCGGGGTCCTTGATGCCGCTGCCGAACGAGAACGCGCTGCTGGTGCAGGGCTTCGGCCCCTGGGTGGCGCAAGCCCTGGACCTGCTGGACGAGCTCGACGTGCCGCCCGAGGTGGCGCCGGGGCCCCGGCCGCCCGCCGACCTGCCGCCGCCGGCCGGGGTGCTCGACGAGCGCGTCGCCCTGTGGGCGCTGCTGGCGGCCTCCTTCCTGCTGCTGATCGGCAACCGCTTGGGGATCCAGGGGATCCGCCGCGACCTGCGGAGGCTGGCGGCGAAGGACTGAGGATCCGCTATCCTGCCAACCATGGAAACACGGGTCTGGCACCAGTTCTACGACGACGGCGTTCCGCCGCAGCTCGACTTCGAAGACCTCACGATCCGGGACTTCCTGGACAACTCGGCGCGACGCTACGGCGAGCGGCCGGCGCTGATCTTCATGAACTGCCGGCTGAGCTACGCCCAGCTCAAGGACCAGGTCGACCGCTGCGCCACCGGCCTGGCGGCGCTCGGCGTCGGCAAGGGCAGCCGGGTGGCGGTGCACGCGCCGAACATCCCGCAGACCGTGATCGCCTTCTTCGCCATCCAGGCGCTCGGCGCCCACGCGGTGATGACCAACCCGCTCTACGTCGAGCGCGAGATCGAGCACCAGTGGAACGACGCCGGCTGCGAGGTCGCGATCACCATGGACTTCCTGTGGGACCGCATCATCAAGAAGATGCGCGGCAAGCTGCCGGTGAAGCACTACGTGATCGCCTCGATCCCCGAGTACCTCGGCTTCCCGCTGCGCCAGCTGGCGCCGCTCAAGCTGAAGAAGATGGACCCGCCGACCTGGGCCAAGGTGGCGCCCGAGCCCGGGCTGCACTTCTTCAAGAAGTGGGTCAACGGCACCTCGCCGAAGGTGCCCAAGGTCGACATCTCGATGGACGACGTCGCGCTGCTGCAGTACACCGGCGGCACCACCGGCGTCAGCAAGGGGGCGATGCTCACCCAGCGCAACGTCTCGTGCAACGTGCAGCAGATCAGCGCCTGGTTCACCGGCCTCGAGAAGGGCCGCGAGGTGCTGCTGGCCTCGCTTCCGGCCTTCCACATCTTCGGGCTCACGGTGTGCACCGCCTGGCCGATCTCGGTCGGGGCGGCGATGGTCCTGATGCCGAACCCGCGCGACATCCCGACGATGGTCAAGAACATCCACAAGCACCGGGTGACCCTGATGCCCTCGGTGCCGGCGCTGTTCAACGCCGTCAACCAGTACCCGGGCATCGAGGGCATCGACATCGGCTCGGTGAAGTACTGCTTCTCGGGCTCGGCGCCGCTGCCGGAGGACGTCCAGACCCGCTTCGAGGCCCTCACCGGCGCCAAGATCGTCGAGGGCTTCGGCCTCACCGAGACCTCGCCGGTGGTCACCGTCAACCCGCTCAACGGCAAGCGCAAGATCGGCCACATCGGCATCGCCGTCTCGAACACCGACGCCCGCGTCGTCGACCCCGCCGAGGGCCTGGCCGAGATGCCGCGCGGCCAGGAGGGCGAGCTGATCGTCAAGGGCCCGCAGATCATGAAGGGCTACTGGGGCATGGAGGACGAGACCGCCAACATGATCCGCAACGGCTGGCTCTACACCGGCGACCTGGCGATCATGGACGACGAGGGCTACCTGCGCATCGTCGGCCGCAAGAAGGACATGATCCTCGCCGGCGGCTACAACATCTACCCGGACGAGATCGACCGGGTGCTGATGAGCCACCCCAACGTGGTCGAGGCCTGCACCATCGGCATCCCCGACGAGAAGCGCGGCGAGACCGTCAAGTCCTTCGTGCAGCTCTCGCCCGGCGGCTCGGTGTCGGAGGAGGAGCTCACCGCCTTCGCCCGCGAGCACCTGGCCCGCTACAAGGTGCCGCGGTTCTGGGAATTCCGCGACGAGCTGCCGAAGAGCTCGATGATGAAGCTGCTGCGCCGGGTCCTGCGCGACGAGGAGATCGCCAAGCTCAAGAAGTGAGCGGCGGCCTTCCGGGAGCCCTGCCGCCGCGGCCCGACCTGTCGGGCAAGGTGGCGATCGTCACCGGCGCCAGCCGCGGCATCGGCAAGTTGATCGCGCGCGAGCTGGCCGGCTGCGGCGCGGCGGTCACGGTGGCCGCCAAGTCCGAGCAGGCGCGCGAGCTCCTGCCGGGCTCGATCCACGACACGGTGGCCGAGATCGAGGCCGCCGGCGGCCGGGCGCTGGCGGTGCGCACCGACCTGCGCCAGGAGCAGGAGGTCGAGGCGATGGTCGCGCGCACCGTCGAGCACTTCGGCCGGGTCGACATCCTGGTCAACAACGCCGGCGCGCTGTGGTGGCGGCCGGTGGCCGAGACCCCGGCCAAGCGCTTCGACCTGGTGATGGACGTCAACCTGCGCGCCTCCCACCTGGCGGCGCACTTCGCCCTGGCGCCGATGATCGAGCGCGGCGAGGGCGGCTGGATCGTCAACCTGTCGCCGCCGATGGACCTCGGCCTGCTGCCCGGGAAGACCGGCTACGGCATCTCCAAGCTCGGCATGACGATGCTGGCGCTAGGCCTCGCCGAGGAGGTCCGCCGGCACGGCATCGGCGCCTTCGCCCTGTGGCCGGCGACCGTGGTCGAGTCGCAGGCCTCGATCAACCACCAGCTCGGCACCCCCGACCAGTGGCGCAAGGCCGAGGTGCTTTCGGACGCCCTGCTGGCGCTACTCTCCCGTCCGTTGACCGAGGTCAGCGGCCGCGCCTGGCTCGACGAGGAGGCGCTCGCCGGCGCCGGGGTCACCGACCTCTCGGCCTATTCGGTGGTGCCCGGCGGCGAGCCGCTCTACATCCACGGACCGAAGGCGGCCGGCGGGCTGTGGAAGGACCGCGCCGGGAGGATGGGCGGCGCGGCCTCGAAGACCGGCGAAATGCCCTGAGTCGGGCGCGGTTTTTCTTGCCCCCCCGGATCTGCTATCCCATTCCAGAAGAGGAGGTCGATCCGCCTCCCGCTCTCTCCGTCATGAAACGTCTTCTCCCGCTCATCTTCCTCTCTTTCCTGGCCAATGGGTCCATTTCGGGGACCCTCGACGCCCAGGGCATTCCCCCCGAGCACCTCTGCCAGCCCAGCCAGGGGCCGCCCTTGGTGCCCCAGGGGACCTGTGGCGCCGGCGCCGTCGTCGATCAATCCACTCCTGGGAACTGTCATGCCCGGACGCCTTGTGTGGTTTACTACAGAGCCTGGATCCAGTTCTGCAGCTCCAGTGGGGCGGGGGTCACCCCCCAGGGTCCGGCTCGCCCCCGGCCCCCGGCCGAGGGGTTCGT
>JACNJP010000274.1 GCA_014382465.1 Planctomycetota bacterium | reverse complement strand
CGAGCGCGGCTAGGTCAGCACCAACGCCCTCTCGATCGTCGACCTCGCCGCCGGCGAGCTCTACGCCACTTTGCTGCTCGACCACCCGCTCGAGGGCGCCGCCGACCCGTGGGGGATCGCCCTCGCCGCCGACGGCGCCGTCGCCTGGATTACGCTCAGCGGCGTCCACCAGCTCGCCCGCGTCGACCTGGCGCGGCTGCACGTCTACCTCGCCGGCGGCCTGCCCGACGGCGACCCGCTGGCGCGCACCGAGGCCTACAGCAAGGGCGTCGAGAGCATCTGGCTGCGGATCAAGCGCGACCCGGGCCAGCGCGCCGAGCTGGTGAACGACCTGGCGGCCCTGCACGCTGCCGACTTGATCGAGCGCCTCGAACTCGGCGGGGCGCGCGGTCCGCGCGGCATCGCCCTGTCGCCGGACGGCCGGCAGCTCGCCGTCGCCGCCCACTTCAGCGGCGAGGTGCTGCTGGTCGACACCGCCAGCGGCAAGGTCGCGCGGCGCTTCGCCTTCGGCGCGGCGCCGGCCGACGACCCGGTCGCCCGCGGCCGCGAGCTGTTCCACGACGCCACGCTGTGCTTCCAGAACTGGCTGAGCTGCGCCACCTGCCACCCCAACGAGGGCCGCGTCGACGGCATGAATTGGGACACGCTGGCCGACGGCATCGGCAACCCCAAGAACCTGAAGTCGCTGCTGCAGGCCCACGAGACGCCGCCGATGATGTGGCGCGGCGCCCGCGAGGACCTGGAGATCGCCACCGAGAAGGGCTTCCGCTTCCTGCTGCGGCAGCCCCAGCCCGGTGAGGTGGACGCGGTCCTGGCCTACCTGCGCTCGCTGCAGCCCGAGCCGAGCCCGTACCTGCTCGCCGGCGGCGCGCTGTCCCCGGCCGCCGCGCGCGGCCGCGAGCTGTTCCACGGCGACGAGACCGGCTGCGCCGCCTGCCACAAGGGGCCGCTCTACACCGACCTCAAGATGCACGACGTCGGCACGCGCGGCCCGGTCGACCACGGCGCGGACTTCGACACGCCGAGCCTGGTCGAGCTCTACCGCACCGCGCCCTTTCTGCATGACGGCCGCTCAGAGACGCTGCGCGAGCTGCTCACCCGCGACAACCCGGGCGACCGCCACGGCATCAGCTCGGAGCTGGACGAGGAGCAGCTCGAGGACCTGATCGCCTACCTGATGTCGCTGTAGCGGCTCAGCCCGGGGCCGGCCGGAACCACAGCGACTGCCAGTAGGCGCGGTCGGCGGCGTAGCAGTCGACCGGCTGGTCCGGGGCGAGGTCGGCCGGCAGCACCCCGTAGCGCTTCATCTCCCGGAGGTAGGCGGGCCGCGGCTGGAAGCCGGGCATGTCGAAGCGCTTGATGCGCTCCAGGTGGTCGGCGGCGGCGCGCACCGCGGCCAGCAGGGTCCGGCGGTCGGGGTCGTCGCGGTCGGCGAAGACCGGCGCCGGGGCGGCGGCGGGGTCGTCGAAGCGCTCGCGGCAGAGGCCGTAGCCGCCCGCCTCCGCCGCCAGCGGCGCCAGCAGCAGCAGGGATGACTCGGGCTCGCTGAGGTTGTAGAGGACGTGGCGCGAGAGCCGCAGCCGGATGTCGCCGTAGCGGATGTCCCACGGCGGCATGGCGCGGTCGTCGGACGGCGAGTCCGGCAGCATCCGGTGACCGTCGTGGCAAGAGGCGCAGCGGCGGCCGACGACCTCCTGGCCGGCGCGCGTGGCCGGCCAGGCGAGGTCCTGGCGCTGGAGCTGGTTCTCCTCGTAGCCGCCGATCATGCCGCTGCCGAGGGCGGCGTAGGTGCCGGGGTAGGGCGCGCCGACCTCGATCCACAGCCGCACCGTCTTGCGCTCGAGCTCGCTGGCGGCGATGCCGTGGTGCGCCGGAGTCAGCTTGTCGAGCAGCGGGCTGGCGGCGCTGCCGAAGCTGCGCGGCGGGTAGTTGCTCTGCGGCCGGTTGCGCCCGTCCGAGAACTGGCCGTGGACCGTCAACTCGTAATAGCTGTGCGAATACACCGGCCCGCGGGCGCCGCTCAGCACCACCCCGCCGGCGATCGGACCGCCGGCGGGAGTCGCCTGGTAGCCGTGGCAGCCCAGGCAGTGGCGGTCGAGGATCGGCTGGACGTCGCGCGGGAAGTCGAAGACCTCGGGCACGTCGCGGATCGGCTCGATCCGGCTGGGCGGCCGCCGCAGCGCCTGCAGGTCGTAGCGCGACCGCGGCGTCTGCGTGCGCTGCTCGTGGCAGCCGACGCAGCTCGTGACCTCGCCCGGCTGCACCGTCAGGAAGCTCTGCATGCGCTTGACGGCCAGGTCGTCCTCGTCGAGGGCCACGAGGATGAAGCTGCGCAGCGCCGGCACCTCGAAGCAGGCCGAGCCGTCCTCTTCGACCGGCACCGTGCCGACGACGCGCTCGAGGGTGAAGCTGCCGCCGTAGGTCAGCGGCTCCATGCCGCCGGTGAAGTTGATCGGCTTGGGCAGCGACTCGAGCACAAGCAGCTTCTTGATCTCGCCCCGCTCGACCCCGGCCATGTTGCGGCCCTCGTAGGCGTCGGCCAGGATCAGCACTCCGCTGTCGGCGCCCAGCTCGGTGCGCGGCGCAGCGACGAACTCCCGCGGCAGCGGCCGCAGCAGCCGCGGCTCGTGGCACTGCCGGCCAGCCGCGACGTCGGCCTCGGGCAGGCGGTAGACGGTCTGCAGCTCGCCGCGGTCGTTCAGCAGCAGCAGCTCCGGCCCGCGCGCGACCAGGAAGAGCCCGGCCGAGAGCGGGTAGGGGTCGCGCAGGTCCTGCGCCGGGTGCAGCCGCCGCGTCGCCCGCGGGTCGTCGGGGCCGGCCTTCGGGTCGATCAGGACGATGGCGCCGTTGTGCTCGGTGGCGCCGTGTCCGGGGGAGAAGGTCGCCACCAGCTGGTTGGTGCCCGGCACCGGCTTGGCGTCGATCATCACCACACCGGGCGCCTGGTTGCCGTAATAGACCATCTGGCCGGTGCCGTCGGGGTTGCAGGCCCAGAGGTGGTGGTAGTGGACCTGGCTGCGGTCGACGTATTCCCAGCGCTGGTAGACCAGGCGGCCGTCCGGCAGCACCCACGGCGTGTTGTCGTGCTCGTTGTTGCTCGAAAGCGGCCGGATGCCGCTGCCGTCCGCCTCGCAGCGGTGCAGCGTGGCGACCTGGGTGAGCCAGCAGTTGACCCAGCGCTTGCAGCGGCTGGAGACGAAGGCGATGCCGCCGTCCGGCAGGTAGGTCGGTTCGATGTCGTCGTAGTCGCCGTCGGTGAGCCGGGTCAGGCCGGTGCCGTCGGCGCCGATCTCGTAGAGGTGATAGTGCGCGCTGCCGCCGGGCCGGTAGGAGAACAGGATCTTCTCGCCGCCGTAGTGCACCTTCGGGTCGCGGACGCCGCCGGCGGGGTCGTCGAGCAGGGTGGTCAGTTCGCCGCTGGCGAGGTCGAGGACGCACAGCCTGCCGCCGTCGCCGTAGGTGCGGCGGCCGGGGTCGGCGGCGTAGTAGCTGAAATTGGCGTACCAGTGGGCGTCGCGGCCCGGCTGGCGGACGGCGAAGACGACTCGCTCGGTGCCAGCGAGCGGCCCGGCGAGGGCGCCGGCGAGGAGCTCGGGCTGCGGCTTGGGCCGGATCGGCAGGGGCTGCGGCCGCGGGCTGAGGGCGACGTAGTCGTAGAGGATCCAGCTCTGGTGGTCGAGCCGGATCGTGATCTCATTGGCGCCCCCCCGGGCCGCGCCCGCCGGCCCCGGGACGCCCCTCGCGCCCGCCCCCCCGCGCGCGCCCGGCGCGGCGCCCGGGTGCGTCCCTCCGGCCCGCCCTGGCCTGCGCGGCCACCGCGCCGCCCTCC
>JACNJP010000594.1 GCA_014382465.1 Planctomycetota bacterium | reverse complement strand
AGTCCCCTGGACCCCCCGAGCGAACCCCGCCCTTCATCCCCCATCTCCTGATCCCCCTACTGCTGGCGACCCTCCCCCCCTCGATCCAGGCCCAGCTCGGCCCCGGCGAGCCCTTCCGCGAGCGCCCGGCCGGGGTGGATTTCTCCGGCCGGATGGTGGTCCGTCCGCTGCGGGTGGAGGCCCTGATCGCCGCCGGCCTGAGCCCGGCCGCCGCAGAGGCCCGCCACGCCGGCGCCCTGGCGCGGCTCGAGGCCTACGTCCGCGTCGCCCGCTTCCCGGAGGTCGACGAGCACGTTCTGCTGGTGCCGGAGGGCCTCGACGAGGAGGCCTTCGCCGAGGTGCTGGGGGCCAGCGGCGACTACGAGTACGTCGAGCCCGACTGGTGGTGCTACCCGGACAAGGTGCCCAACGACCCGAAGTACAACCAGCAGTGGCACCACCCGGTCATGTCCTGCCCGGCCGGCTGGGACGTGCGCACCGGGGACCCGGCCTACGTCGCCGCCTTCGTCGACACCGGCGTCAAGCAGAGCCACGAGGACCTGGCCGCGGCGCTGGTGCCGGGCTACAACTCGGTCTCCGGCCTCAGCGAGGCGCAGGGCGGCGACGTCTCCGACATCAACGGCCACGGCACCTGGGTGGCCGGCTGCATCGGCGCCATCGGCGACAACGGCAAGGGCGTGACCGGGGTGGCCTGGGACATCGGCCTGATGCCGATCCGCACCACCAACAGCAGCAACGGCGGCGCCTACATGAGCGATCTCACGGAGGGCGCGCGCTGGGCCGCCGACAACGGCGCCGGCTCGGTCAGCGTCAGCTACACCGGCGTCGACAGCAACTCGGTCAAGACCTGCGGCGACTACTGCGACGCCGCCGACAGCGTCCTGCTGTGGGCCGCCGGCAACTCCGGCGTGACCATGAGCGGCTGGGACTGGGTCAACACCGTCGTCGTCGGCGCCACCGACCGCTACGACAACGCCGCCTGGTTCACCAACACCGGCTCCCCGATCGACGTCGTGGCGCCGGGCGTGGACATCCTGAGCACCGACCGCGGCGGGGGCTACGCCACCGTCAGCGGCACCAGCTTCTCGGCCCCGCTGACCAACGGCGTGGTGGCGATGATCCGCATGGAGTACCCGAACCTGTCGACCCGCGCCGTCCGCCAGCAGCTCTACGACAGCTGCGACGACCTCGGCCCGGCCGGCGAGGACGACACCTTCGGCCACGGCCGCGTCAACCTCGAGAACTCGCTCGGCGGCGCCTTCAGGGCCATGACCCTGACGGTCCAGAACCTGATCTCCGGCCAGACCGGGACCCTGACCACCGCCGGCGCGCCGGCCTGGTCGACGGTCTACTTCATCCGCTCGCTGAGCGGCGCCGGCAGCGTCTACATCGCGCAGTTGAACGTCACCCTGGGGATCAGCAACCCGGTGCTGCTCGGCAGCGCCAACGCCGACGCGGCCGGCGACGCGGTGCTGCAGCTGCGCGTGCCGCCGGCGGCCGCCAACCGGCTGGTGTGGCTGCAGTCCGCGGGCATCGACGCCCTCAGCAACGTGGTCCAGGCCTACATCCCCTGATCCTCGCGGCCGGCCCCGCATGACGCTGAACCGCCCCCTCAGGACCTGGTTGTTGCGGATCGCGGGGGCCGTCCTGGTGGTCTGCGCGGCGTGGTTCGGCGCCTCCCGGCTCCAGGCGCCGTCGCGTCTGCTCCAGCTCCACGCCGCTCCAGCGGCGGAGCGGGCGCCGGCCCCGCCGCCTGGCGAACTCACGATCGCCACCGCCAACCTCGCCCACGGTCGCGGCCCCACGGCCGGCAACTTCGGCGGCGGCGGCGCGGAGGAGCGGGCAGGCCGCCTGCGCGCCATCGGCCGCTTGCTGAGGGAGCACGCGGTCGACGTCGCGGTCCTCAACGAGGCCGACTTCGACAGCTTCTGGAGCGGCGGGGTCGACCAGGCAGCTCTGGTGGCGGAGGAGGCCGGCCTCCCCTATCGCTTCGAGATGCACACCATGCAGGCCGCCGTGCCTTTCCTGAAGCTCGACTTCGGCACCGCGGTCATCAGTCGCTTCCCCTTGCGCGATCCCGAACTGCTGCCCTTCCCCGCTCGGAGCCGCTTGTGGTCCGCGGTCCTGGGACACAAGCAGGGCGGCGCCGTGACCGTCGAGCTCGAAGCGGGCGGCAACTTCAAGATCCACGCCACTCACCTCGAACACCAGGGCGAGCGGTGGCGGCTGGAAGCAGCGGAGGTGATGGACGCCTGGATCCGCCGGCAAGCGCTGCCGGTGCTCGCGGCCGGCGACTTCAACTCCTCCCAGGCCGGCTTCCCCACGCCCTTCGCCGCCGACTGGCCGCGCACGGCGGTCTCGGTCCTGAGCGACGCCGACGGGCCCTTGAGGTCGCTGCCCGTGGGTCCGCCCGCTCCCGGCGACCTGACCTTCCCCTCAATCCGTCCCGACCGCGTCATCGACTAGATCCTGTTCCCGCCGGAGTGGACGCCGCTCGACTACCGAGCGCTCCCGGTCGCGCTCGCCGACCACCGTCCGGTGGTGGCGCGGTTCCGCCTGCCGACGCCCTAGAATCGCGGCGTGGCATCCGACGGAGCGCTCGTCCGGCTCGCCCGCGGCCTGGGCCGCCTGCACTTCGTGCTGGCGCTGGTGCCGTTGACCTTCCTGGTCGCGGCGCTGGTCCGCGCGGCGGGCAGCGGGTTCACCCCCGGGCCCGAGGACTACCCGCGCGTCCGCTACCAGCCCGGACCGACCGCCGACGTCGTCCTCGCGACCTGGCGCAGGTCCCGCCTCCCTGCCGAGGAGCGCGTCGTCGCCGTCTGGGGGCTCGCCGACGCCGGCGCCGCGGAGCTCGACCTGGAATCCGACGGCCTGATGGCCGCCCTGCGCCTGGCTGACGCCGGCGCCCGCCTGCGGCTGAGCGACCCGCGCTTCCTGGCGCAGGCCGAGGCGTTGGTGGGCAGCGCCGCCGAATCCTTCGAGGACCCTTATGAGGCAGTCCGCGGCGCCACCGACCTGCTGCTGAACAGCGACCTCGCGGTCTACGCCGGCGCTGACCTCGGCCGCCTGGCCGCCGCCATGCCCGACGGCGCGGTGTTCGACTGCCTCGACGCCTGGGACCGGGACGCCGTGCGCGCGCAGGGCCTGGCCCACTTCGCCGTCGGCGGCCCCGGATGGCCGCCGTGGCTGGATCCGGAGTTCCAGGCCTTCGTCGCCGAGACCCGCAGCCGCACGCCGGAGGACGCCCGCATCCTGGTCTGGCCGGAGCGGCCGCCGACGCCGTCGCCGCGCGGCCGCTGGTACCTGCTGCTGGCCTACGAGCTGGCGCCGCGGGCGCTGCTGGTGCCCGATCCGGAGCTCGCCAGCGGCACGGCGGTCCAGTACCGCGAATGGGTGGAGCGCCTCTCGGGCCGCCTGGAAGAGCTGCATCGGGACCTGCCGCGGGCGATCGAGTCGACCGGCGCCACCCACTTGCTGCGCTTCGTGCCGCAGGCCGACTTCCGGGCGTCCGACTGGCGCCTCGAGGAGCTCGGACCGTGAGCGCCCTGGGCGGCCTGATCGTGGTGCTGGCCGCCTGGCTCGGCGGCCGGGCGCTGCTGCCCTCGCGGACGGCGCTGCCCCGCTGCGGCTGGGAGGAGCAGGGGATCGCCTACCTGCTCGGCAGCGCCACTCTGGTGCTGGCGGCGATGGCCGCCACCTGGGCCGGGCTGCCCTTCACCGCCGTCACCGCCGGCGCGATGCTGGCCCTGTCGGCCTTCGCCGGCGGCTGGCGGCCCCTCCGCGACCGCCCTGAGCCGCTCGCCGCCCGCGCGCCGGAGGGCCGGCCCTTCCCCC
>JACNJP010000593.1 GCA_014382465.1 Planctomycetota bacterium | reverse complement strand
GGCGCCGCCGAGGCCAGCCCGCGGCCGCCCGGCCTCGGCGGAGGACCCCGCGGGGGGGGGCGCGGCTATCCGCTCGCCGCGGCGCGCGAAGGGCGCCAAGGGCACGAAGCCGTGCAGGCCCGAGAGGTGCACCGTGAGCCGCCGCGGCCAGGCTTCGAGCTGCAGCGCCACCGCCCGGGAGGCGTCCACGAGCTGATCGTCCGCGACGGCGAACACCACGGTCTGCGGCCGGGTCCCGGCCGGCAGCGCCAGCAGCGGCCGGCAGCCCGCGCGGCGCCCGCGCGCCTGCCACGGGCCGGGGCGGCGGCCCAGCAGCAGGACTTGGTCGCCGCTGCGGGCGTGGATCCGCGCCACGGCGCTGCCGGCGCGGCCCGGACCGACCACCAGCACCGTGCTCATACGGGCAGCTCCTGCGGCTCGGTGGTGGCCAGGGCCGCGGTCACGAGAGCGTCGATGCCGGCGCGCTGAAGGCCGGCGACCACGCCCTTCGCCTCGGCCGGGCCCGGGCAGACGCAGAAGTGGGCGCCGCCGCTGCCGCTCAGGCAGAAGCGGCCGTGCTGCCGGAGCGTCTCGGCGAAGGCGCCCAAGGCCGGGTGGCTGGAATAGGCCGCGGCCTCCAGATCGTTGCTGCCGGGCTCGGGCGGGAGGGCGGCGCCCCGGGCCTCGCGGGCGTCGTCCGGCCGCAGCAGCGGCGCGCCGAGGGCGGCGAAGACCGCGGCGGTGGCCACCGGAAAGGCCGGCCAGGCGATCACCAGGCTGCCTCGCGGCGGCGTGGCGCGGGCCAGGAGCTGCTCGCCCCGGCCGCCGCGCAGCTCCGCACCCCGGCCGTCGACGAAGAATGGCACGTCGCTCCCCAGTCCGGCCGCGAGAGCCCGGCAGGCGGCCACGCCCAGCGGCCGGGAGGCAACGGCCTCGAGGGCGTGGAGGGCGCCGGCCGCGTCGGCGCTGCCGGCGCCGAGGCCGCTGCCTGCCGGCAGCCGCTTCTCCAGCGACCAGCGCGCCCCGGGCGCCTGGCCGCCCGCACTCCGCCAGGCCGCCTCGGCCCGCAGCACCAGGTTGCGTGGATCGTCCGGCACGCCGAGGGCGCAGGGCCCGGACAGTTCGATCCCCACGCCGGCGCCGAGTTCGAGGCCGAGCCGGTCGCCCTGGCCGACCGCCAGGAACCAGCTCCGCAGCTCGTGGAAGCCGTCCGGGCGCCGGCCGAGGACCTCCAGGGTCCAATTCAGCTTGGCCGGCAGCTGCCAGCGCCTCAGCATGCCCCCAGCGCCAGATTGTCGATCAGGCGGGTGCCGCCGACGCGGGCGGCGGTGACCGCGCGCCAGCGGCCGCTGCGGGCCGACGGCGGCAGGAAGGTGGCGTCGTCGACCACGGCGGCGTACTCGACCTCCACGCCGGCCTCGGCGTAGACCCGTCGCATGGCCGCTTCCAGGGCGGCCGGGTCCCGCTGGCCGCTCGCGAAGTCCCGCTGGGCCTGGAGCAGGGCGCGGTGCAAGGTTGCCGCCTGCGGCCGGTCGTCGGCCGAGAGGTGGCGGTTGCGGCTCGACAGGGCCAGGCCGTCGGCTTCGCGCACGGTGTCGCAGGCGACCACCTCGAGCGGCCAGGACAGGCCGCGCGCCAGCTCGCGGACGAGGAACAGCTGCTGGGCGTCCTTCTGGCCGAAGTAGGCCCGCTGCGGCCGCACCTGCTCGAACAGCCGGTGGACCACGGTGAGCATGCCGGCGAAGTGCCCCGGCCGGTGGAGCCCTTCGTAGAGCCGGCCGCCGGGGCCGGGCTCGAGCTGCCGCGGCGCGCCCTCGGGGTAGACGTCGCGGTGGGCCGGCAGGTAGGCGGCGCTGGCTCCCCAGCCCTCGAGCAGCCGGCAGTCCTGGTCGGCGACCCGCGGATAGCGCTCGAAGTCGCTGGCCTCGTCGAACTGCAGCGGGTTGACGAACACCGACACCAGCACCGCGTCGCACTCGGCGGCCGCCCGCTCGACCAGGGCGCCGTGACCGGCGTGCAGCGCCCCCATGGTCGGCACGAAGCCGACCCTCCCGGCGGCCGCCGGACCTCGGCGCCAGCCGGCCAGGGCGGCCGCGCCGTCCAGGCGCAGCATCAGCCGGGGAGAGCTCGCAGGCATTGCCGGGGGTCGCGGCCGCCGGCGAGCGGCAACGACGGTGCGATCTCGGCCAGCGGCTCGAGGACGAAGCGGCGCTGGTGCAGTCGCGGATGCGGCAGGGTCAGCCGGGTCTCGTCCATGCTCACGCCGGGGTAGAGCAGCAGGTCGAGGTCCAGCGTCCGCGGGCCGTCCTGGATCCGCCGGCGGCGGCCGCGCCGGGCCTCGGCGTCCTGCAGCCGGCGCAGCACCTCGAGCGGCGCCAGGGAGGTCTCGAAGCGCGCCACGGCGTTGACGAAGTCCGGCTGGGGCGGCCCGCCGACCGGCGCCGTGCGGCGGAAGGTGCTGACCTGGCGCAGCCGCAGGCTGCTGCGCAGCGCCAGCTGCCGCAGCGCGAACCGCAGGTTGCCGCCGCGGTCCCCGAGGTTCGAGCCGAGCCCGACGTAGATCTCGCTCATCCGGCCGTGCGCCGCCGCAGCAAGCGGGCGCGCAAGAGGCGGACCATCGCCAGCACCGCCGGGAAGGCGATGAAGAGCACCGACAGCAGGACCAGGGCCAGCTCAGGCTCGGTCAGCAGCAGGCCGAAGATGATCACCATCTCGGCCAGGCGCTGGAAGGGGTTGCGGACCCGGGTGGCCCAGGCCACGAAGTGCGGGAAGGGCAACCGGGTCACCATCAGCATGCCCAGGCACAGCAGCAGGAAGGGCGCCAGGTGCAGGGTCGTGCTCCGCACCAGCTCGATCATCCGGTCGCTGACCTCGATGAACTTGACGTCGGGGACGCCGAAGTAGAACAGGGTCAGCGAGATTGGCAGCGCCGCCGCGGCTGGCGAGGGCAGACCGACGAAGTTCCGGTGGTCGCGCTGAGGATCCTCGCGGGCGTGCTCGACGTTGAAGCGCGCCAGCCGCAGGGCGGCGCAGCAGGCGTAGACGATCGGCGCCACCACCAGGAGCCTCGGGTGCATGCGGATGCCCAGCTCGGGGCCCTCGAGCAGCACCAGGGTCCGCAGCATCACCGCCGGAACCACGCCGAAGGTCACCATGTCCGAGAGGCTGTCGAGCTGGGCCCCGAGCTCGCTGGTGGAGCGGGTCAGCCGCGCCAGCTTGCCGTCGACGGCGTCCAGCGACATGGCCAGGACCAGCAACCAGCCGGCGTTGGTCAGCAGGGTGTCCTTGCCGAGCCGCAGGGCCTCGGTGCAGTAGACCAGGGCGCCCAGACCGCAGGCCAGCGCACCCAGCGTGACCACGCTGGGGAGCATCGAGGCGGGATGGGGGCGGCTGCCGGGGTCCAAAGCAGCGGGATTCTACCTGCCGCCGGCCGCCACCCGCCGGGCATTGCCGCTGCTAAGCTGGGCCGCATGCGCGCGCGTTGGTCGGTTCTCTCCCTGCTCCCCCTGGTCTCTTGTGCCGCCCCGGCCGCCGCCCCGACGACGCTGGCGGAGGACAGCGCCTTCCTGGCCCAGGCCGCGGGCGCCATCCGGCTCGAGAGCGGCGACGGCTGGGTCCTGGTCAGCCCGTCGCTCCAGGGCCGCGTGATGACCAGCGGCTTCGACGACGCCGAGGCCGGCCTCGGCCTCCTCAACCGGGCCGAGATCGAGTCGCCGCCGGCCCAGTCGCCCTTCTACAACTACGGCGGCGAGGACCGCTTCTGGTTCGGCCCCGAGGGTGAGCCCTTCCCCCCCTACCGCGCCGCGAACCCGTAGCGCTCCCTTCACCCCTTCCAGCCTAGATCTTACGACTGCCAGGTAGT
>JACNJP010000178.1 GCA_014382465.1 Planctomycetota bacterium | reverse complement strand
GGGGGCCGGAGCGGGTCGGGGCCGCGGGCGGGCAGGCCTGCGCCGCCGGCAAGGGGCACGACGGCGCGCCCGGGGTGCGGGGCGGCTTCGAGCTGGCCGAGGCGGTCGCGCCCGGCGGCATGCTGCCCTGCAACGCCCGCGGCGCGGGCGGCGTGCCCGACGCCGCCATCGAGCTCGGCCAGCGCGACCCCGAGCTGATCCGCATCGATCCCGCCACCGGCGCCCGCCTGAGGACGCGCGGCGCCGGCTGGAGCACCGACCTCTACTTCGACGCCGCCGAGGACTTCCTGCGCCAGCGGCGCGATCCGGCGCGGCCCTTCTTCCTGTGGCTGGCCACCAACGCCCCGCACGACCCGCGCCACGCGCCGCCGGAGTTCCTCCAGCGGATCGATCGCGAGCGCCTGGCGCTGCCGCCGAACCTTGCGCCCGCCCCGACGCGCGACACCGGCGACCTCGGGGTGCGCGACGAGCAGGTCTACCCGCCGCCGCGCGACGAGGCGCTCCACCGGCGCGAACTCCAGGCCTACCTGGCGATGATGGCCCACCTCGACGCCCGCGCCGGCCGCCTGCTGGCGCTGCTCGACGAGCTGGGCCTGCGCGAGGACACCCTCGTGGTCTTCACCAGCGACCACGGCCTTTCGATGGGAGAGCACGGCCTGATGGGCAAGCAGAACCTCGACCAGGCGTCGTGGAGGGTGCCGATGGCGCTCGCCGGCCCCGGCCTGCCGCCGGGGCAGCGGCGCGCCGGCCTGGTCTACCTGCACGACCTCGGGCCGAGCCTGTGCGAGCTGGCGGGCGTCGAGGCCCCGGCCCATGCCCGCGCCTCGTCCTTCGCCCGCCTGGCGTGCGGTGAGGTCCGCGGCGGGCGGGCGCGGGTGTTCGGCGCCTACACGCCGGACGCCCGCGGGGCCGCCGGCGTCCGCTGCGTGCGCCAGGGCCGCTGGAAGCTGGTGCGCTACCTGCACACCGGCGAGCTCCGCCTGTTCGACCTCGACGCCGATCCCTGGGAATTGCACGATCGCTCGGGCGAACCGGAATACGCGCTCACCGTGCTCCGTCTGGAGGAGCAGCTGCGCGGCTGGATGGACGGCAGCGGCGATCCCCAGCGGGACTAGGAGGCCCTTTCCGCTCCGCTGGCCCAGGAGGCACGATCGGAACCACCCGGTCCCTCCCGCCGGCCGCGCCGCCCGATTGTCTTGCGATCCTTCGCAAGAACCGGCACCCTGCGCCCAGCGTCCGGTCCGCCGGCGCGCCTCCGTTCGTTCCCGAACCCGACCCTCACCCGAGGTCCCCCCATGGAATTCCTGACCGAACTCTGGATGCCGATCGTGGCCTCCGCCGTGCTGGTCTTCATCGTCAGCTCGATCCTGCACATGGCGCTGCCGATCCACAAGAGCGACCACGACAAGCTGGCCGACGAGGACGCCCTGATGGCCTTCATGCGCGAGCAGGGCATCCGGCCCGGCTCCTACATGTTCCCCTGCCCGTCCTCGATGAAGGACATGGGCAGCCCGGAGATGATCGAGAAGTACAAGCAGGGGCCGGTCGCCTGGATGACGGTGCTGCCCAGCGGACCGCCGCAGATGGGCAAGTCGCTGGTCCACTGGTTCCTCTACTCGCTGCTGATCGGCGTCTTCATCGCCTACATCGCCTGGCACGGCCTCGGGCCCGAGAACGAGTACATGAAGGTGTTCCGCATGACCAGCGCGGTCGGCTTCCTCGGCTACGGTGTGCCGGCGCTGGTCGACTCGATCTGGAAGGGCCAGCGCATCGGCGTGTCGCTGAAGTTCGTCTTCGACGGCTTCATCTACTGCCTGGCGGCGGCCGGAGCCTTCTCCTGGCTGTGGCCGGCGGCGGCTTGATCCGCTACGTCGTCTCCCTGCTGCGGGTGGCCGGGTGCGCCCGCAGCGAGGCCCTGGTGCGCCAACACGTCGCCTTCCTCAAGGACCTCGACGCCCGCGGCCTGCTGGAGCTGGCCGGACCCTTCGAGGACGGCCTCGGCGGCATGCTGATCCTGCGCGCGGAGTCGCTGGAACAGGCGCGCGAGCTCGCCGCCGCCGACCCCTTCGTCCGGGCCGGCGCGTCGACCGCCGAGGTGCGGACCTGGCTGCTCTCCACCGAGGAGAACAACCACCTCGGGATGGGCTAAGCTGCCGCCGGGCGGCGCCCGCGCCGCCGCACCGGCCCCATGGACGAGCACGCCCCCGATTCCTGGCGACGACGGCTCTACGTCGTCATCTTCGGGTCGGACACGCCGGCCGGGAAAGCCTTCGACGTCGGCCTGATCCTGGCGATCCTGGCCAGCGTGGCGGTCGTGATGGTGGAGAGCGTCGGCGCCTACCGGCTCGAATTCGGCCCGGCCCTGCGGCGAGCGGAGTGGGGCTTCACGCTGCTGTTCACCGCCGAATACCTGCTGCGGCTGATGTGCGTGCCGAGCGCCGGCCGCTACGCCCGCAGCTTCTTCGGCGTCGTCGACCTGCTGGCGATCCTGCCGACCTACGCCAGCGCCGTGATCCCCGGCGCCCAGTACCTGCTGGTGGTCAGGGTGCTGCGGATCCTGCGGGTGTTCCGCGTGCTCAAGCTGGCCCACCACCTGGCGGAGGCCGAGGTGCTGTCGCGGGCCCTCTACTCCAGCCGGCGCAAGATCACCGTGTTCCTGTTCACGGTGTTCGTGATGGTGGTGCTGATGGGCTCCCTCATGTACCTCATCGAGGGGGAGGAGCACGGCTTCACCAGCATCCCGCGCAGCGTCTACTGGGCGATCGTGACCCTGACCACGGTCGGCTACGGCGACATCTCGCCGCAGACCGGCGCCGGCCAGGCCCTGGCGGCCGTGGTCATGGTGATGGGCTACGCGATCATCGCCGTGCCGACCGGGATCATGACCGTCGAGCTGACCGCCGCCGCCCGCGCCAGCCGGCGGTCCTGCGAGGCTTGCGGCCTCCAGGACCACGACCGCGACGCCCGCTACTGCAAGCGCTGCGGCGCGCGGATGGAGTCGGAGGACGGCGCCCAGCCGCCCTCGAGCTCCAGCAGCCGCCGCTTGCGCCACAGGCCGCCGCCGTAGCCGGTGAGGCTGCCGTCGCTGCCGACGACGCGGTGGCAGGGGATCAGGATCGGGATCGGGTTGGCGCCGTTGGCGGCGCCGACCGCGCGCACCGCCTGGGGCCGGCCGACCGCCCGCGCGACGTCGGCGTAGCTGCGGGTAGCCCCGTACGGGATCTCCCGCAGCGCCGCCCAGACCGCCCGCTGGAAGGGCGTGCCCTGCGGCGCCAAGGGCAGGTCGAAGTCGCGCAGGGCGCCGGCGAAGTAGCGGTCCAATTCGGCGGCGACGCGGTCGAGCACGGCGTTGCTGCCGGGCACGAACAGGCCGTTGCGCGCCCGCAGCAGCTTGCCGAGCTCGGTCTCGAGGGCGCGGCGCTCGCCGAACTCGAGCAGGCAGAGCGCGGCCTCGGTGGCCACCGCGACCATCGGGCCGAGCGGCGTCGGCAGCCTCGTCACCGTCAGGGTGGTGGTGGCGCGGGCGGCGGTGGGGGAGCTGCCGGTGAGCTTGCGGAAGGCCTCGTGGAAGCCGGACAGCGATTCGTAGCCCTGGCCGAGCGCGGCGGTCGTCACCGGCTCGCCGTGGCGGATGCGGCCGAGGGCGCCGCCCAGCCGGCGGGCGCGGCAGTAGCCGTGGAAGGTCAGGCCGTGGTGGGCCTGGAACCAGCGCCGCACCCGCGCCGGGGGGAAGCCCGCGGCCCGCAGCTCGGCGTCGGTCCAGCGGCGGCCGGCGGCCCCGTCGGCCGCCCCCCGCAGCGGCCCCCGCCCGGCCCGCGCGGCGCCCGGGGCCCCCATCCGCCCCCC
>JACNJP010000592.1 GCA_014382465.1 Planctomycetota bacterium | reverse complement strand
GCGGAGACTGCAGGCGGCGGGCGGTGGAGGCGGGGAGGTCGTGGAGGACGGTGGCGAGCATCCGCGCCGGGCCGATGATGGCGCAGCAGATCATGCCGCGCAGGGTCTGGCGGTCGGGCATCGACGGGATCAGGGCGGCGGCGGCGGCGTCCATCAGGGCGCCGTCGAGCCAGGCGGCGCGGAAGTGCACCTTCCGCTTCTCCTTGGCCTTCTCCCAGGCCTTCTCGATCGCCTTGGAGGCGGCCAGGGTGGCCTCGACGCCGCCGACGAGCAGGCCGGTGAGGCCGGTCTCGCCGCTGATGTCGATCGGCACCTCCGCCTCCTCGAGGGCGACCTGCGCCAGGCGGACCTTGGTGACGCGCAGCTGGGCCCCGCTGTCGCGGACCACGTTGCGCATGTGGATCGACTCATCGACCGTCAGCTTGTCCATGCTCAGGAGCACGACGCCGGGCTGGTCCTTCACCAGGCTGGCGTATTCACTGACGATCAACTTGTTGAGGGTGCTGACCATGGTGCTTCTCCTAGCTGGCGAACTCCACCTTGAGCCCAGGGCTCATGGTGGTGCTGACGCTGATGTTGCGGAGGTAGGTGCCGCGGGCGGTGGGCGGGCGGAGGCTGACGACGTAGTCGAGGAAGGCGGTGGCGTTCTCGACCAGCTTGTCGGCGGAGAACGAGGCCTTGCCGACCGGGACGTGGACGTTGCCGCCCGAGTCGACCCGGAATTCGACCTTGCCGGCCATGAACTCCTCCACCGCGGTGCCGACGTTCGGCGTCACGGTCCCGGACTTCGGCGAGGGCATCTTGCCCTGCGGGCCGAGGGTCCGGCCGAGGCGGCCGACCACCCGCATCATCGCCGGGTGGGCGATGACGATGTCGAAGTCGGTCCAGCCGCCCTCGATCTTCACCGCCAGCTCCTCGCCCCCGACCTCGAGGGCGCCCGCGGCCTTGGCCGCGTCGGCGGCGTCGCCCTCGGCGAAGGCGATGACGCGCACCACCTTGCCCAGGCCGTGCGGCAGGCTGACCGCCCCCCGCACCATCTGGTCGGACTTCTTGGGGTCGACGCCCAGGCGGGCGGCGACCTCGACGGTCTCGTCGAATTTGGCCAGGCGCAGGCCCTTGAGGGTCGCGACGGCCTCGTCGAGCAGGTAGACCCGTTCGAGGTCGACCTTGGCGCGGTTCTCCTTGCAGCGGCGGCTCATGCGCTTAGCCCTCCACCTCGATGCCCATGGAGCGGGCGGTCCCCTCGATGATCCTGCAGGCGGCCTCGTCGCTGGCGGCGTTGAGGTCGTTGCGCTTCATCTCGACGATCTCCATGACCTGGGCCCGCGTCACCCGACCGACGATGTCGGTGCCGACGTTGCCGGCGCCGCTCTCGACGCCCGCGGCCTTCTTCAGCAGCACCGCGGCCGGCGGCGACTTGAGCACGAAGCTGAAGCTGCGGTCCTTGTAGACCGTGATCACCACCGGGATGATCAGGCCGCGCTTGTCCTGGGTGGCCTCGTTGAACTGCTTGACGAACTCGCCGATCGCGACGCCGTGGGAGCCGAGCGCGGGGCCGACCGGCGGGGCGGGCGTAGCCGTCCCCCCCGGGCACTGGAGCTTGATCTGGGCGGTGATTTCTTTTGCCATCTTTCTCCCTCCCGCCTGGGCCGTTTCCGGCGCTCGGCGGTGCTGACGGGTAATCTGATTCGGAGGCCGGTGGACCCGGCCGCCGGAGCAGGCCTCGCTACACGGGCTCGACCTGCCAATGCTCGATCTCCACGCTCGTCGCGCGACCGAAGATGGTCACCGAGATGCGCAGCAGCCCCTTCGAGTCGAGCACTTCCTCGACGGAGCCGTCGAAGCCCTCGAAGGGCCCCTCCTTGATGCGGACCAAGTCGCCGGGGCGGATCTTGACCGCCATCCGCGGCTGGGCCTCGCTGTCCTCCATCCGCGACAGGATGTTCTTGACCTCCTCGGGGCTCATCGGGGTCGGCTGCTCGCCGCCGCCGACGAAGTCGCCGAAGCCGGGGGTCTCGTGGAGGGCGAACCAGACCGCCTTGTCCTCGTCGGTCTGCTCCAGCGCCGGATCGCCCAGGTCGACCTGGATCAGCAGGTAGCCGGGGTAGATCTTGCGGTTGACGACCCGCTTCTTGCCGGCCTTGACCTCGGTCACCCGCTCGATCGGCACCAGGACCTGCGGGATGCGCCCCTCCAGGCCGTCGGCCTTGACGCGCCGGACCATCCGATCGCGGATCTTGTCCTCCTGACCGGTGTGGACCCGAACGACGTACCAGGGGTGCGGCATCAGCTCCATCTCAGCTGGCCAGCCGGTCCCAGAGGACGAAGCGGAAAAGCCCGCCGAGCACGAAGTCGGCCAGCGCCAGGAAGCCCATCAGGATCAGGACCGTCGTGATCACCACGATCGAGGAGTTGCTGGCCTCGCGGAAGGAAGGCCAGGTGACCTTCTTCATCTCTCCCTCGACCTCGATCAGGTGGTCGGCGGTCTTCTCCTTGGCCAGGAAGCGGACCCACAGCCAGCTCGCCAGGACGAACACGCCGATCCCGATGAGGTTGGAGCCGGTGATCGGCATCCCGAGGATCGGGAGCTCCTCGAAGCCCTCCCCGAACACCGACCCGCGCAAGGCGGCGACGCGGTCGAGGTAGATCGCCAGCGAATAGGAGCCGAAGGCGGCCAGCCCCAAGCCGACCCAGAAGCCGGCCTGGCGGACGTTGCGCCCCTCTTCGGGTTTGTAGCGGTAGAGCATGCCTGCGGCCCTCAGCGGGCTAGAGCTTCTTCTCCCGGTGGGGAGTGTGCTTGCCGCAGAACTTGCAGAACTTCTTCTTCTCGAGCTTGTAGTCCGCGCGGATCCGCTTGCCGGTGGTGTAGTTCCGGTTGCGGCACTCGGTGCACTCGAGGAAGACGTGGCGTTCCTTGTTCTTCATGGCTTCGTAGCTTGCTCAGGAGGCCCCGCCCGGCGCGGACGGGGCGCTCCAGGGCCTGCCCCTATGCGATCACCTTGGCGACCACGCCGGCGCCGACCGTGCGGCCGCCTTCGCGGATGGCGAAGCGCAGCTGCGAGTCCATGGCGACCGGGGTGATCAGCTCTACGATGATCTTGACGTTGTCGCCGGGCATGACCATCTCCACGCCCTCGGGCAGGGTGATGGTGCCGGTCACGTCGGTGGTGCGGAAGTAGAACTGCGGCCGGTAGCCGCTGAAGAAGGGCTTCTCACGGCCGCCTTCCTTCTTGTCCAGGATGTAGACCTCGGACTCGAACTTGGTGTGCGGCGTGATGGAGCCCGGCTTGGCCAGGACCTGGCCGCGCTCGACCTCGGTCTTCTTGACGCCCCGCAGCAGGCAGCCGACGTTGTCGCCGGCCCGGCCCTCGTTGAGGGTCTTCTGGAACATCTCGACGCCGGTGCAGGTGGTCTTGCGGGTCTCGGTGAAGCCGACGATCTCGATCTCCTCGCCCATCTTGACGACGCCGGACTCGATCCGGCCGGTGACCACGGTGCCGCGGCCCTCGATCGAGAACACGTCCTCCACGGGCATCAGGAACGGCTTGTCGACGTCGCGGATCGGCTCGGGGATGAAGCTGTCGACGGCGTCCATCAGCTCGATGATGCAGCCGAAGCGCTCGTCGTCCGGCGGGGCCTTCTCGATGACCGCCTGCATGGCCTTGAGGGCGCTGCCGCGGACCACCGGGATGTCGTCGCCCGGGAAGTCGTACTCGGAAAGCAGCTCGCGGATCTCCATCTCCACCAGCTCGAGCAGCTCCTCGTCGTCGACCATGTCGCACTTGTTCATGAAGACGACCAGCTGCGGCACGTTCACCTGGCGGGCCAGCAGGATGTGCTCGCGCGT
>JACNJP010000464.1 GCA_014382465.1 Planctomycetota bacterium | reverse complement strand
GGGGGGGGGGGGGGGCGGGCGCGGGCACGGGACGGGGCGCGCGGCGGGTCCGGCTCGGCTCGCGGCCGCGGGTCGGGGCCGGGCGCAGGGGGGGCTTCGCGGCCCCCGGGGTGCTCGGGGCCGCCCGGGGGGGGGCCCAGGAGCCCCCGGGCGGGCGGTTCCCCCGCCAGGCCGTGCTGGCCGACGGCACGCCGATGATCTACGTCTTCGACCGCCGCACCGACCCCGACGAGAAGCGACACCTGTCGCCGCTGGACCCGCGCCGGCAGTCGGTGATCGAGCGCTACCGCCAGGCCTTCCTCAGCCAGCAAGCCGCGGACGCCGCCCTGCCGCGCTCGCCGGCCGCCCGCCGCAGCCAAGCCGGCTGGAGCGACGAGGAGGCGGCGGTGCTCGGCGAGCTCGGCTACCTCGACACCGAACCGGCGCCGCTGTGGGCGCCCTTGCCGGCGCCGGGCGAGGAGCGCAGCGCCTGGCGCCCGCCGGCAGAGGGTTGAGGCGGACGGGCGACCGGCTCAGTCGGCCCGCAGGCGGGCGAAGCGGCGCTTCCCGACCTGCACCAGCAGCGGCTCCGGTCCCAGCTCGACCTGGCGCTGCGGGTCCTCGGCCAGCTCGCCGTCGAGCTTGACTCCCCCCTGCTGGATTAGCCGCCGGGCCTCGCTGGTGCTGGAGGCCAGGCCGGCCTCCTTCAGGAGGCTCGGCAGCCCGCGGGTGCCCGGCGGCAGGACCTGTTCGGGGATCTCGCTCGGCAGCTCCTTCTGCTGGAAGCGGCGGTCGAACTCGACGGCGGCGGCGGCGGCGGCGGCGGCGTCATGCAGCCAGCCGACCACCTCGCGCCCCAGCCGGGCCTTGGCCTGCCGCGGGTGGCCGGCCAGGACCGCGGCGACCTCCTCGTCGGCCAGCCCGGTGAGCATCCGGAACCACTGCGGCATCATCTCGTCCGACAGGCTCATGACCTTGCCGAAGACCTCGTCGGCGTCGGCCGTCAGCGGCACGTGGTTGCCGTAGGTCTTGGACATCTTGCGGCCGTCGGTGCCGAGCAGCAGCGGGGTGGTGAAGCACACCTGCGGCCGCTGGCCCTCCCGCTCCTGGAGCAGGCGGCCCATGTGCAGGTTGAACAGCTGGTCGTTGCCGCCCAGCTCGACGTCGGCCCGCACCTGCACCGAGTCCCAGCCCTGCATCAGCGGGTACATCATCTCGTGGAGGTGGACCGGCAGCATGTTCTCGATCCGCTGCTGGAAGTCGTCGCGCTCGAGCAGGCGGGCGACGGTGCCGTGGCCGGCGAGCCGCAGGCAGTCGAAGAAGTCCATGCCGCCGAACCACTCGCTGTTGCGGCGGACCTCGCACGAACCGGCGTCGAGGTCGAGGATCCTGCCGATCTGCTCCAGGTAGGTGGCGGAGTTGTGTTGGACCTCGGCGGCGGTGAGCGCCGGCCGCTGGTCGTTGCGCCCGGTCGGGTCGCCGAGGCGCGCGGTGGCGTCGCCGATGATGAGCACCGGCAGGTGGCCGAGCTCCTGGAACAGCCGCAGCGCCCGGATCGGCACCGCGTGGCCGACGTGGACGTCGGTGAAGGTCGGGTCGATGCCGAACTTCACCCGCAGCCGCCGGCCGGGCTGGCCGGCCTCGGCCAGGCGCTTGACGAGCTCCTCCTCGGTGACGAGGTCGGAGGCGAGACGCTTGAGGCGGTCGATGTCCTGCATGGGGGTGCCCGGTTCAGGGCCGCTCATTCTGCCGGCTCTCCCACCACTCGATCCACCGCTGCGGCGAAGCTCCCAGCCCGAGGCCGGTGAGCCGCTCGAGGGCGACGGCGATGGTGACCGCGCGCTCGGTGCTGGGCGAGCGCGGCAGGGCCTCGGCGAGGACGCGGACGGCGGCGTCCCGATCGGCCTCCGGCAGCAGCGCGGCGCACACCAGGAGGTGCCGGTCGGCCAGCGGCGAGTCCAGCCCGGCGGCCTGCTCCAGCTTCGCCAGCGGCGCCTCGGCGAACTCCTGCCAGCCCTGCGGCAGGGCCAGCAGGCGGGCCGGTCGGAGCTCGAACTCCGACAGGGGCAGCGAGCGCTCCCCCACCTTGAGGCCGGCGATCCTCATGCTCAGGCCGAGCTCGAGCTGCCACAAGGCGCTGAGCTGGTCGCCCTGGTCGAGGTCGAAGTCCATCTCCCGGCGGTAGCTCTGGCCCGGGCCGAGCCGGATGGCCTGGTCCAGGCGGGCCACCCGGGTCTGGCTGGTCCGCTCCTCGCCGCCGCCGGGAAAGGCGCGCCGGACCTTGAAGCGGAACTCGAGGCCGTAGCCGTCCTCCGGCAGGAGCAGCTCGACCGGCTCGGGGAATGGGTTGCGGATCTCGATCGCCAGCGCCAGCCGGTCGCCGAAGGTGACCGGACCGGGCGGACAGCGCACGGCGCAGGAACTGCCCAGCAGCCGGGCCGCCCCCCGGGCGTGCAGCACAGACAGGCCGAGCTGGGTCTGCTGGTCGAGGCTACCTTGGTCGAAGCGGACCGTCTCCGGGTCCTGGTCGCCCGGCTCCGCCGCCGACGGGACCATCATGGCCGGCGGCTGGTCCGCGGTGGCGACCCCGCAGGCGGCCAGCGCCAGGCCGACCAGGCCCGCGCCCAGCGACCGACGCAGGGTGGAAAGCGGACCGCCCACGGGACAGGTCCCGTGGGCGGTCGCGCAGGGTCGGCCGGCTGCCATCGGCAGCCTACTCGGTCTTGGACTCCTCGGCCGGATCGGCGGCCGCCTCGGGTGCAGCCGCGGCCTCGACCGCGACGGCTTCGGCGGGCTCCTCAGCGGCGGGCTCCTCAGCGGCGGGCTCCTCAGCGGCGGCTCCGGACTCAGCCGCGGCGACCGGCTCGCCGGCATCGGCGTCCCCGGCGCCTTCAGCGTCCTCGGCATCCTCGGCGTCCCCGGCGTCATCAGCGCCCTCGGCGCCCGCCTCGGCCTTGGCCGCGGCCTTCTTCTCGGCCTTGGCCTTCTTCTTCTCCTTCTGCTCGACCCACTTGGCGCGGACCTCGTCGTTCTCCTCGAACTCCGCGTGAATGAAGCTCAGGCCGATCCGCTCCTCGCCGCAGTCGACGCGGACCACCCGCACCTCGACCCGCAGGCCGGACAGGCAGTGGCTCTCGGGGTCGCTCTGCCACTCCTGCGGCAGCGAGCTGAAGTGCATGAAGGCCTCGAGGTCCTCCTCGAGCTTGACGAAGGCGCCGGCGGAGATGTTCTTGGTGATCGTCCCGGCCAGCATGTCCCCCATGTGGTAGTTGGAGGGGATGTAGTCCTCCCACGGGTTCTTGGTCAGCTGCTTCATGCCCAGGCTGATGCGCTGCTTCTCGCGGTCGACGTTCAGGACCACGCACTGGATCCGGTCGCCCTTCTTGACGATCTCCGACGGGTGCTGGATCTTGCGCGTCCAGTGGAAGTCGGTGTTGTGCAGCAGGCCGTCGATGCCCTCCTCGATCTCGACGAAGGCGCCGTAGCTGGCCAGGTTCTTGACCGTGGCCTCGATGACCGTGCCGGGCTGGTAGGACTCGGCGATCTTCTCCCACGGGTTGCCCTCGACCTCGCGCACGGAGAGGGACATCTCCTTCTTCTCCATGTCGATGGCCTTGACGAACACCTGGATCTCGGCGCCCTTCTCGAACTCGCCCTCGGGGTTGAGGTTCTGGCGGGTCCAGGACAGCTCGCTGACGTGCACCAGGCCCCCGACGCCCGGCCCGGGCCCGCCGAAACGGCCGCACGGGCCCATGTTGTCCAACCGGCCCCCGTGGGGGATGGTGACCCGGGAGCGGGGGGGGATGGCCCCCCCCCGGTCCTCCGAGCGGGCCCTGAGCGACACGCCGACGCGGCTGCGCCCGCGGTCGCTCTTGG
>JACNJP010000223.1 GCA_014382465.1 Planctomycetota bacterium | reverse complement strand
AGAAATTAACCAGTGAAGCAGTAAAGCAGACCTTGAAGTTCAGAGTCGGCTGGCGACGGTCCTCGACCATCTCGACGGCCACGACCCCGAGGTCGCCGCCGCTTTGCTCACCAAGGCGGCTCAGGACGCCTCGGAGTCCGGGTGTGACTTCCTCCAAGTCGCCAGCGCCGAGTCCACCGCCATGGACGCGGCGGCGGCCGGGTTCCAGGGTTTCCAAGTCTCCGAGCGCGAGCCGGTCGACCACGTGGCGGGCAACCTGTTCCCCTTCGACGACCCAACCGACCCGGAGCTGGCCTTCCTCGCCTCCGCCTTCGAGCCGCGGAATTGGCACTACACCCAAGGGGACTCGGATTTCCACGATTGAGCCTGGCCGGGGCCCGGTCCGGCGCCGGGCTCGCGATGGGGGACTCCGTGGTATCGTTGGATCAGCTCCTTCCCCTCGGAGGAGCGTTTCCGCCACCCCCCTCCCCTCGATCGCATGCCTCCCCTCCAGCTGGCGTTGAGCCGGATTCGCATTCCTCTCCCGTGCTGCGCCGCGCTGGTCCTTGCCCTCGGCGCGGCCCAGGCCCAGGAGACCTTCCGCGTCAGCGGCGGCCTCGATCCCGACGGCGAGAGTTCGCTCGGCAGTCTGTCCGCGGACGGCCGCTACGTCGCCTTCACCTCGGAGGCGACCAACCTGGTGCCGAACGACACTAACGGGGTCCGCGACGTCTTCGTCCGGGACCGGGTCGCGGGCACCACCGAGCGGGTCAGCGTGGACTCCGCCGGCAACCAGGGCGACGGTTTGAGCAAGGCCCCGCACATCTCCTCGGACGGCCGCTTCGTAGCCTTCAAGTCCGAAGCCACCAACTTCGCGCCCGGCGACGCGAACGGCGAGCGGGACGTCTTCATCCACGACCGCCTGACCGGCGAGACCGAGCTGGTCAGCGTCGCCTGGGGCGGCGGAGTGGCGAACGGGCGGAGCGAGGAGGTCTGCCTGTCGGCCGACGGCCGCTACGTGGCCTTCACCTGCTGGGCCGACGATCTGGTGCCCGGGGACGGCAACCGCTCCGCCGACGTCTTCGTGCGCGACCGCCGCACCAAGCGCACCCGGCGGGTGAGCCTGGGCGCCGGCGGCGCCGAGGCCGACGACTCGAGCGGCGAGCCGTTCCTGTCGGTGGACGGCCGCTTCGTCAGCTTCCGCTCGCGGGCCAGCAACCTGGTCCCCGGGGACAGCAACGGCGCCTGGGACGTGTTCGTCCACGACCGCCACACCGGCGCCGTCGAGCGCGTCAGCCGCAGCACGGGCGGCGCCCAGGGCGACGGCGACTGCCGCTTCTCCGCCCTCTCGACCGACGGCCGCTACGTCGCCTTCGACTCGGCCGCGACCAACCTGGTCCCCGGCGACAGCAACGGCGCCTGGGATGTTTTCGTCCACGACCGATCGAGCGGGACCACCGTCCGGGTCAGCGTGAAGACCGGCGGCGCCCAGGGCAACCAGGGGAGCTACGGCGGCAATTCGTCGTTCGTTTCGGCTGACGGCACCCTGGTGGCCTTCGCCTCCGACGCCACCAACCTGGTCAGCGGCGACAACAACCGCGAGCGGGACGTCTTCGTCCACGATTGGCGCACCGGGGAGACCGAGCGCATCAGCGTCAGCGGGCGCAAGAAGCAGGGCAACGGCGGCGCATGGCGCTGGCTGCCGATCTCCGCCAACCACCGCTTCGTGCTCTTCACCTCGGACAGCAGCGACCTGGTCTACGGCGATCACAACGGCGTGGCGGACGTCTTCCTGCGCGACCGCGGCGCCGGCGCCGCCTCGACCGCCAGCACCGTGGTCCTCGCCGGGCCGGTGTTCTCGCCGGTGGGCGCGCCGCTGGAGTTCTCCTGGTGCGCCGCTCCGCCGGGATCGGAGGTCTGGCTGCTGTCCTCCCTGTCCAACGGCGGCAGCCTCAGCTCCGGGCACCTCTTCGACGTCGGCCCGCCGACCTCGGTGCTCTACTCCGGACACTCCTCCCTCGAGGGATCGGGCTCCCACGCCACCGGACCGGTCGGGGCCGGACTGCTCGGCCGGGTGGTCTACTTCGAGCTGGCGGCCCGCGACGGCGCCGGACAGTTCTACGACAGCAACCCGGTGTCGACCCTGATCTACTAGCGGGCGGCGGCCGGCGCTAATCCCGCAGGAGGACCGCCAGGTTCGTCAGGCGGTCGGCCACGCGCCCTTGCAGGGCCAGCACCGCAGGCAGGATGGCAGGCAGGGTCACGACCGCGCCGACCACGCCGCTGGCCGGGACCGTCCCCAGGTCGAGCTGCCGCAGGATGTTGCCGAGGTAGAGGTCGCCGAACACGGTCGTCCGCGGCGGATCGAGGATCCGGCTGCCGGCGGCGGCGACCGCCGGGGTGGATCCGGGGTCGCCGATCAGCCTCACCGTCAGCGCGGCGCCCGCCTGGTAGTCCCCGGTGACGTAGAGGTGGCGATGGAACTCGTCGGCGCCCTGGTCCTGCGCGGTGGCCAGGCGCGGGTCGCCCTCGAAGTCCGTCGGCGGGGCGGCCGCGGGGTCAGCTGCGTCCCGGCACGGAGAGGTCGCCCGCAGGTGGTAGTCGCCTGCCCCCGGCTCGACGAAGCGCGGGTCGGCGTCGAGGTTGCCGGCGCCCGGGTAGCCGCCCCCGACGTCGCTGAAGCGGACCGTCGCCGCGTCGCCTTCGAGTTGGCCGTGGAGGTTCCCCCAGACGATGGAGTTGTGGACCTCGAGGAAGTAGCCCTCGTGGAAGACGCCGCCGCCCTGGCCGGGCATGGTGAACAGCGTGGCCGAGTAGAAGCCGAGGCCGCGCCAGCCCGGCTCACCAGGGCCGGGCGGGGTGGAGGTGAAGACCACCGGGGCGTCCACCCGGCCGACGGCGCGCAGCTGGCCGTAGACCGCCAGCTCGTACCAGTCCTGGAAGATGAGCTCGACGCCCGGCTCGAGGATCAGGACGCTGCCGAGCGGGACTGCGATGTCGCCGTCGATCAGGTAGGGCGAGCCGCCCAGGGGCCAGGTCCCCGAGACGTCCCCGCCCGGCACGGTGGTCTGGGCGGGCGCGGAGGACGGCAGGAGCAGGACGGCAAGAGCGAGCAGGGGCAGGGTGGTGCGCAGCATGGTTCCTCCGGCCCTCCCGGGGACCTCCCGCCGCCGACCGGCGGGATCGGTCCGAGGGGCCGGTCCTCGGATCCTAGTCCGGGATCTCACGAAAGCGTCATGCCGGCGGGATTATCTCCTCCGGTGCCGGGCCAGTGGAATCCGGGGGCCGTCCTCGTGACTTTTTTCCCTTTTTGCCGGATGATTCCGGTTCGCCCAGCTCACCGAGATGGGCCTCCCTCAACCTTTGGCCAATCCCTCAGCAACTGGAACCCGGCCATGAAATCCACCGTCACCCGCTTGGCCCTCGTCGGGGCCGCCCTCCTCCTCTCCTCCAGCGCCACCGCGCAGCTCTTCAAGGTCGGCGAGATCGTGCTCGCCCCGAACGAGAGCGCCCGCGGCGTCAGCTTCGAGTATCCCTTCGCCTACGTATCGGTCTATGGCAGCGGCGTCCAGTACAAGGTCGACCTCACCACCCCGACCGCGCCGATCCTGCTGTCGAGCTACAACCCGGCCTTCGGCGATCAGCACGGCGAGAACGTGGCCGCCTTCGACCGCGTCGTCACCGGCCACCGCCTGGGCGGCCTCAACCTGTGGAACGTGCTCGGCGCGCCGTTCCAGCTCGATTCGGTGAGCACCAACGATCACTTCGACGGCCTCGCCTTTCACCCGGTCGGCGGCCAGGAGCTGCTGCTCTACAGCGAGCACAACTCCGGCGGCAACCCGGGCGGCCTGCCGGCCTACGACATCCTCGGTAACACCCTGC
>JACNJP010000255.1:1429-3861 GCA_014382465.1 Planctomycetota bacterium | reverse complement strand
GGGCCTCCCCCTCGGCGGCCGCCGCCGACGTCCGGCGGACCCTCGAGGAATCCGCCGCGCCCTTCGAGGTCTGGCTGCGGCCGACCCGGGTGCAGGGCGCCGAGGCCGCGGCGGACCTGGTCGCCGGCCTCGAGGAGGCCGCCCGGGCGCGGCCCGACCTGGTCCTGCTGACCCGCGGCGGCGGCTCCCTGGAGGACCTGTGGGCCTTCAATGAGGAGGCGGTGGTCCGGGCGGTGGCCGCCTGTCCGGTGCCGGTCCTGGCCGCGATCGGCCACGAGAGCGACTCCTGTCTGTGCGACTTCGCCGCCGATGCCCGGGCCAAGACGCCGACGGCCGCCGCCGTGGAGCTGTGCCAGGGCTGGGAAGAAGCCCGCCAGCGGTGCGCGGCCCTCGCGGAGGCGCTCGAGGCGGCTGGACGGGAGGGACTCGCCGCCGGCGGCCGCCGGCTGCGCGAGCTGCGCCTGCTGCTGCGGGAGCAGCGGCCCTCGCGGCGGGTTGAGCGGCTGAAGGACCGGCTCCACCAGCTCCACGCCGAGCTGGTGCTGGCCTCGGGGCGGCGGCTCCAGCGCCGGCGGCTGTCCCTGGAGCGCGCCGGTCGCGGCTTGTCGTCGGCCTCGCCGGCGTCCCGCGCCGGCTGGCTGCGCCAGCGGCTCGCCGGTCTCGGAGCGCGGCTCGAAGCCGGCTCGCCGACCGCCCTGCTCGAGCGCGGGTACGCCCTGGTCGAGCTCCCCGGGCGCCCTGGCTTCCTGCGCCGCGCGGCCGATGCCGCGGTCGGACAGGCGATCCGCGTGAGACTGGCGCGCGGGGAGCTCGACGCCCGGGTGGAAGGGCATCCGGCTGCCGGCGAATCCGGTGGCCAGCAGCGGCAGGATGGGCGAGAATGAGCGCTTCCGCCTGCCCGGCCCGCTGATGAGCCCCGCCAAGAAAGACTCCGCCGCCGACGAGCCCCCCTTCGAGGAACGGCTCGCCCGTCTCGAAGCCCTGGTGGACAGCCTGGAGGGCGGCGAGCTGCCGCTCGAGCAGGGCGTCGAGCGCTACGGCGAGGGGGTGGCGCTGCTGCAGGGGCTGCAGTCCTCGCTCTCGTCCGCCGAACTCAAGGTGGAGCAGCTGACCCAGGTCCTGCGCCGCAGCTTGGAAGACCTCGAGCGTGGCGAGGATGCCGGAGACCTTGACCCCGACCCGCGGTAGCTTCGCCGCCTGGCTCGAAGCCTGCGGCCGCCAGGTGGAGCCGGCCCTGGAGCGGGCCTGCCGGTCCACCAGCCTGGCCCTGGGGCCGGCCAAGCTGCGCCAGGCGGTGTCCCACGCGCTGCTCTCGGGCGGCAAGCGGGTGCGGCCGGCGCTGGCGCTGCTCGCCTGCGAGGCCCACGGCGGCGCCGCCGAGCTGGCCCTCCCGGGCGCCGTGGCCTGCGAGATGGTCCACGCCTATTCCCTGGTCCACGACGACCTGCCGTGCATGGACGACGACGTGCTGCGCCGCGGCCTGCCGACCGTGCACGTGGCCTTCGGCGAGGCCACCGCGGTGCTGGCCGGCGACGCCCTGCTCGGGCTGGCCTTCGAGGTCCTCGCCGCCCAGCCCGACGCCGCCACCGCCCGCGACCAGGCCGGGCTGCTGGCCGCTGCCGCCGGCCCCGCCGGCATGGTCGGCGGCCAGCAGCTCGACCTCGAGGCCGAGGGTCGGGCCCTGGACGTCGCCGGGGTCGCCGCGATCCACGCCGCCAAGACCGCCGCCCTCCTGGCGGTGTCCCTTCAGCTCGGGGCGCGGGCCGCCGGCGCCGACCCAGCGGCCTGGACCGCCTACGCCGGCGCCGTCGGCCGCCTGTTCCAGGCCACCGACGACCTGCTCGACGCCACCCGCACCACCGCGGAGCTGGGAAAGACCGCCGGCAAGGACGCCGCTCACGGCAAGGCCACCCTGGTCTCCGCCCTGGGGCTGGAAGCGGCCGGCCGAGCGGCCCAAGATCTGGGGCGGGAGGCGCGCGCCGCCCTCGAGGACCTGCCCATCGAACGCCACCGCGGCCTGCTCGCCGACCTGCCCGACTACCTGCTGAACCGATGCCGATGAAGCCGCTGCTGCTGTCCGAGATCGAATCCCCCGAGGAGCTCCGCGGGCGCAGCGTCGCCGAGCTCGAGGAGCTGTGCGCGCAGATCCGTGCCGCCCTGATCGAGAAGGTGCGCCGGACTGGCGGCCACCTCGGCAGCAACCTCGGCGTGGTCGAGCTGGTCGTGGCCCTGCACAAGGTCTTCGACCTGCGGCGGGACCGGCTGGGCGTCCCCGTCAGCCACCCGTGCCCCCCGCCCAAGAAGCCGGCCGGCCGCTGCGGCCCCCCCGCCACCCCCCGCCCCCCCCCCCGCCCCGCCGGCCCCCCCGCCCCCCCCCCCCCGGGCCCCCCCCGCCCCCCCGCCCGCCCCCCCCCGCCCCCCCCCCCCCCCCC
>JACNJP010000255.1:0-1419 GCA_014382465.1 Planctomycetota bacterium | reverse complement strand
CGGGGGGGGTCGGGGCGGGGCGGGGCCCTGCACAGGGTCTCCGACGTGGGGCGGGCCGGGCTGGTCTGCGCGGCCCGCCCCCGGGGCTCCCCGCCCAGGAGGCTGCCCGGCCGTTCCGGCCGCTTCGCCACCCTGCGCCAGACCGACGGCCTGTCCGGCTTCTGCAGCCGCCTCGAGTCGGAGTACGACGTCCTCACCGCCGGCCACGCCGGCACCGCGATCTCCTTCGCCTCCGGGGTCGCCGAGGGCCTCCGCGGCAGCGCGCCGGCCGGCGAGGAAGACCCCTGGGCGGTGGCCCTGGTGGGCGACGCAGGCCTCGGGGCCGGCAACAGCTTCGAGGGCCTGAACCAGTCCGGCGAGCGGCGGTCGAAGCTGCTGGTGGTGCTCAACGACAACGAGTGGTCGATCGCCAAGTCGGTCGGCGCCCTGGCCCGCTACCTGTCGCGGATCCGCTCCTCGCGGACCCTCCAGACCACCTACGAGCGGCTCAGCGAGCTGGCCCGGCGCATCCCCTGGCTCGGCAGCAAGCTCGAGGAGGTGGGGGAGGTCATGCGCCACGTGATGATCCCCGGCCACGTCTTCGAGGAGCTCGGCGTCAACTACGTCGGCCCGCTCGACGGCCACGACCTGTCGGGATGCATCGACGCCTTCGAGCGCATCAAGCGCCTGGACGGCGTCACCTTGGTCCACTTCCTGACCGAGAAGGGCCGCGGCTTCGCGCCGGCCGCCGCCGACGCCGAGCGCGCCCACGGCGTCAAGCCGGCGCCGGCCGCCAAGCTGGCGTCCTCGGCCGAGGCCGAAGGGGTGGCCACTCCGCCCGCCTCCGCCGCCCTCCGGGTGCCGCCCGACGACCGCCCGCGCCAGTCCTGGACCGCGGTCTTCTCCGACGCCGTCTGCGAGCTGGCCGCCGGCGACTCGCGGGTGGTGGCGATCACCGCCGGCATGCCCAGCGGCACCGGGCTGGCGGACTTCGCCGACCGCTTCCCCGACCGCTTCTACGACACCGGCATCACCGAGCAGCACGCGGTGGCCCTGGCCGGCGGCCTGGCCACCGCCGGGCGCAAGCCGGTCGCGGCCATCTACAGCACCTTCCTGCAGCGCGGCTACGACCAGGTGTTCCAGGAGGTGGCGCTGCAACGCGAGGACGTGCTGTTCTGCCTCGACCGCGGCGGCCTGGTCGGGCAGGACGGCCCGACCCACATGGGCCTCTACGACATGGGCTACCTGCGGCCGCTGCCGGGGCTGACCCTGGCCTCGCCGCGCGACGCCGTCGACCTCCGGCGCATGATGGGCGAGGCCCTGGCCCGCGGCGGGCCCTGCGCGCCGCGCCGGCCGCGCGCCAACCCCCCGCGCCGGCTCTGCGGCCCCCCCCCGCTCCCGCCCGGGCGTGCGCCCGCCGGCCCCGCGAGCCGAGGGGCA
>JACNJP010000330.1 GCA_014382465.1 Planctomycetota bacterium | reverse complement strand
CCGCCGGCAGGGCCGTCGCCGAAGCGCCGGGGGGGGTGGCCGGCGGGGCGAAGCTGCCGAGCTGCATCGGCGGGGCCTCGTCGTTCTTCGGCGACGGCAGCGCGATGAGGGACACCAGCGCCAGGCCGCCGAAGCCGAGGAGGAGGGGGACCTTGTTGTTGCGGGTCATGGCGTGGTGACCTCGGTGGCTGCCTTCGGGGCGTACCAGATGACCTGCAGGGAGGCGCGCAGGGAGGCAGGGCCCGCTCCGGGCTCGGGCTCGATCTTCAGGGCGTCGATCGCGGCCATGCCCTCGGCGGAATAGACCGCGTCGAGGAACCCGGCGATCTGGCGCTGGTCTCCGAGGCCCTGGACCTCGTGGGTATAGGCCAGGATGCCCTGGTCGGCGAGCTCGGCCGGGTCCAGGCTGCGGAGCGAGATCAAGGTGACGCCGGCGGCCTGCGCCAGGTCGGCCAGCACGGTCGTGCAGCGCGCTTCGTGCTCGGCCATCTCGCGCCATCCGCGGAGCAGGACCTCGGCGGCCTCCAGGCTCTGGTTCACGCTGGAGGTCGAGATGCTGGCGCTGAGGTCGGTCTCCTTGGCGCCCACCGACACCTGGAGCTCGTGGGAGCGCGCCTTGAGGCCGCTGAGGTGGACGACCGCCAGCGACAGCGAGGCCGCCAGCAGCACTAGGAGTCTGCGCCACAGGTCGCCACGCCACCCGAGATCCTGGGATTCTCCGCCGTTTTCGATTCGATCCCGCCCGATCCGGTCCGGGTTCTTCGCTCAGGGCGAGCTGACGGACCCCGATCGGAGAGGCGGACTGCCCCCGGAGCGGCTCATGCCCACCGCATCATCCCGTTCAGCCGCCGCAAGTTGGTCGCCAGGCACACCAGGCTCCACTCGCCCTGGGCCTTCGGCAGACTCCGGACACTGAAACTTCGAAATCCCAGCACCTGTTTGATCCAGCCGAAGGCCGGCTCCACCACGTGCTTGCGTTTCTTGTACATCGACCGGCCGCCTTTGCTTCGCAGCCGACGCGCCATCCGGCCGGTCGCCTCCTGCTCCGGCGACACCTGCGACGGCGGCGCCGACTCCCCTTTGCCCAGCGCCACGTAACCGCGGATCCCGCGCTCCTCCAGACCGCGGAAGTTGTCCTCCGACTTGTAGCCCGCGTCCGCCAGCGCCCGTTGAGGATGCCCGCCGAGGTTCGACTTCACCTGGTCCACCTGACCCAAGAGCTCCCCGACGTCCGCGGCGTTGTTGCCGACGCCATTCGACACGATCAGCTGGCGCTTCCCGTCGACCCCGACCTGGGCGTTGTAAGCCTGCTCGAAGCCCTTCTTCGGACTCCCCATGATCCGGCTGTCCGGATCGGTGAAGTTGTCCTGCTTCCGATCCTCCGGACGGCCGAATGGACGGCGTTTCGAGCCTCTCCCGCCGGATCCACCGTCGTCCGGCGAGCGGCCGGAGGCCTCGTCTTCCTCCCGCTGCCGCGCCTCCAGCCGCGCCTTCGCCTCGCGGATCTTCTGCAGACGGTCCTGGCGCCGCTCCAGCTCCGCCGGGATCTCGTCGCCCCGAAAGTCCGGACCGAACAGCGCGTCCTCCTCCGCGTCCACCTGGGACGCCCGATTCGTCAGACGCCGGATCTCCTTCCGCAGACGCTTCTCTTCCTTCTGCATCCGCTCGTAGCTCATCGCCTTGTGCTTGCTGGCGTTGGCCTTCACCTTGCTCCCGTCCACCGCCACCGTGCCCAGTTGAATCAGGCCCACCTCGCGTGCGATCCGCACCACCTGCACGAAAAGACCCTGGAAGTCCGCCAGGTGCTCCTGCCGGAAACGGCAGATCGTGCGGTGGCTCGGGTTGTTTCCGCCCGCCAGGTAACGGAAGGCCACGCTGTCCTCGAGGCCGCGCGCGATCTTGCGCGACGAGAAGACCCCGCTGCAATAGCCGTAGATCAGCACCTTCAGCAGCATCCGCGGCTCGTGCGGACTGGCGCGACGGCCGCTGCCCCGGTAGCGGCGGTAGAACGGCTCCAGGTCCAGGGCGTCGACCGTGTCGGAGACGAAGTAGGCCAAGTGGCCGTCCGGTAGCCAGTCACGCGGCGACGGCGGGAAAAGAAGGTCCTGGTCGGGCTCGTACGGGCGAAAGTGAGTACCCATGCCATGGTCTACCCGCGCGAGGGTGTACCGGGCAAGGGTGGCGACCTGTGGCGCAGACTCCTAGGAGCCCGATGCCCCAGGTCGCCCGGCGCGCGAAGGCCTTCTGGAGGCTGGTGGTCACGGTCCCTCCTCATCCGGACCCGGCGGCGCCGTGACGATCTCGCAGGTGGCGTCAAACCGGCCCGCGGACCCCTTCATGGGCACCGAAGCCTGGCTGACCCGGACCTTGTCGAAGAAGGGCGAGCCGTTCAGGGCCAGGGTCATCTCGGTCAGGACGCTGCGGGCCTCGGCGACGTCCGGGTGCACGCGCGCCACCAGCCGGAGGACCACCGCTCCATTCTGGCGGTGGGTCTCCAAGGAGGTGACCTGCGCCGCGCCGGGGAGGATCGTCGAGAGCTCCTTCAGGACCCCGGTCCAGTCGGGGACCGAGCCGCGAGCGCGCCGGACCCGCTCGGCCTGGTCGCGATTGGCGGCCAGCCGCGCGGCGGCATCGGCGCGCCGGAGCAGGTGCTGGTCCAGCTCGTCGGAGGTGGTCTGGAGCGCGGTGTTGGTCTGCTCGTAGGCGCTGGAGATCGGCACCGCGCCCATGGCGAGGCAGCCGATCAGGGCGAGGGTGCAGGCCACGCTCACCGCCCGGACTCGCAGCGCGCGCAGGTCGGCCTCGCGGATCCGTTCCTCGGGCGGGAGCAGGTCCATCGGCCGGTCGCTGCCGAGGGAGTAGCCCAGGATGGCCGAGAACTCGCTGGCGAAGGCCGGCCGCTCCTCGCGGATGGCGAGCCGCCAGTGGGCGATCGCCCGCGCGATGGGGTCGATAGTCGAGACCGGCGTGTTGAGCAGCTCCTCCAGCAGGTGGTCGAGCTTGGGCATCGCGCCGGTGCTGCCCGAGAGCACCACGCGGACGTTCCCCGAGCGGCCCAGCAGCCCGTTCAGGAAGTGGATCGACCGCAGGACCTCGGAGACCAGGCGCTGGGCCACCGGCTCCATCAAGGGCAGCAGGTCCGAGCAGCGGACGCCGTGCGGCAGCTCGAGGTTCTCCTCCTCCAGCGGGTAGCCGTGCCGCTGGATGATCTCCTCGGCCTGCTCGTGGGTCAGGTGGATCACCTTCTCCGAGGTGATGATCGGCCGCAGCAGGGCCTGGGTGAACGCCTCTCCCGAGACGTCGATCTCGCGGCTGAAGCGGAGCTGCCGGCCGTCGAACAGGTTGAGGAAGGTCGACTCCGCGCCCAGGTCGATGTGGATCGAGGCCTCGTCGCGGCTGCCGAGGCAGGCGTGGTGGCTGAGGTTCGCCAGCGACTCGCTGGCGGCGCCGACGGCCACCGGGACCAGCCCGGCCTGGCGGACGATGGCCAGGGCCTCGTCGACCGCGTCCCGGCGGGCGGCGACCGCCAGGACCTGATCCAGGGCCCGGTGGGCCCCCTCGGGCTTCGGGATGCGGCGAAAGTCGATCGCCGCGTCCTCGGCGTCGAAGTGCAGCGAATCCTTCAGCTTCAGCCGGATCGCCAGCCGCAGGTCCTCGTCCGGCATGGGCGGGAAGTTGAACGACTGGGTGCTGGTCTCCGACTGCGACAGCAGGCAGGCGGCCGGGTAGCCGGACCAGCCGTGCGCTCGGACCTCGCGGCGGATCCGCTCGGCGATCCAGGCCGGGTCCGCGCCGTTGAAGACCTCCTCGTCCGGGACCAGGATCTGGGTCATCCCGCTGAAGCGAACCGCCTCACCGGCGGT
>JACNJP010000388.1 GCA_014382465.1 Planctomycetota bacterium | reverse complement strand
CCCCGCCTCGGCGCCGGGGTGGAGCGGCGGGCGGGGGCGGCGCTGGAAGAGGGCGCGCCGGTCGGGCGGCTCACCGGCCATGGCGGGAGTCTGGCCTGAACGCGGAGCGGGCGGGAGCGCCCCGCGCCCCCGCCCGCCCCTGGGCCGCCGCCCGCTACTTCAGGCGGCTGATCGACTTGGCCTGCAGGAACAGCAGCAGGTAGTCGCGGCCGCCGGCCTTGGAGTCGGTGCCGGACATGTTGAAGCCGCCGAAGGGGTTGACCCCGACCAGGGCCCCGGTGCACTTGCGGTTGATGTAGAGGTTGCCGCAGTAGAGCTCGCGCTTGGCGGTCTCGATCTTGTCCTCGTCGCGGCCGAAGTAGGAGCCGGTGAGGCCGAAGACGGTGTCGTTGGCCGCCTCGACGCCCTCCTCGAAGCTGGCGACCTTGTGCACCGCCAGCACCGGCGCGAACAGCTCCTCGCGGAACAGGTGGTCGGAGCGCTTGACGCCGGTGAACACCGTCGGCTGCAGGTACCAGCCCTCGCCCTCGCCGACCTCGCCGCCGGCCACCAGCGCGTTGCCGTCCTCCTTGGCCTTGGCGATGCCGTCGAGGGCGCCCTGGCGGGCCGCCTCGTTGATCATGCCGCCGAGGTAGACCTTCGGGTCACTCGGGTGGCCGAGGGTGGTGGCCTCCACCAGCGGCAGGAACTTCTCCATGAACTCGTCGTGGATCTTCTCGTGCAGGATCAGGCGCGAGCAGGCCGAGCACTTCTGGCCCTGGTAGCCGAAGGCGGCCGCGTGGGTGCCGTGGACCGCGGCGTCGAGGTCGGCGTCCTCGTCGATGAACATGAAGTCCTTGCCGCCCATCTCGGCCACCACCCGCTTGAGCCACATCTGGCCCTCGACGACCCGGCCGGCCTTCTCGTAGATGCCCTTGCCGACCTCGGCCGAGCCGGTGAAGGTGATGAAGCGGACCAGGACGTGCTCGACGATCGTGTTGCCGACCTCGCCGCCGCTGCCGGGCACGAACTGCAGCACGCCGGCCGGGACGCCGACCTCCTTCAGCAGGTCGACGAACATCGAGGCGATGCCCGGGCTGTCGGAGCTGCACTTGAGCACAACGGTGTTGCCGGTGACCAGCGCCGCGCAGGTCATGCCGGCCAGGATCGCCAGCGGGAAGTTCCACGGTGGGATCACCGCGCCGACCCCGAGCGGGATGTACTGCAGCTCGTTGTCCTCGACCGGGTGGCGGGTGATCGGCTGGGTGCGGCCGTAGCGCAGCGCCTCGCGGGCGTAGAACTCGAGGAAGTCGATGGCCTCGGCGGTGTCGCCGTCGGCCTCGGCCCAGGACTTGCCGACCTCGTAGACCATCATGGCCGAGAAGTCGTGCTTGCGCAGCCGCATCAGCCGCGCCGCCTGGAACAGGTACTCGGCGCGCTGCTCGGCGCTCTTGCGCGACCAGGCGCCGAAGGCCTTGTGGGCGCCGACCACCGCCCGCAGGGCGTCGTCGCGGCTGCACTTGGCCGAGTTGGCCACCACCCGCGAGGTCTGGCTCGGGTCCAGCGACTCGAAGGTGCCGGAGCCGCCTTCGCCTTCCTCGCCGTCGATCCAGCTGCGCACCACCACCGGGAAGGAGGCGTCGAGCTTCTGCAGCGACTCCCGGAAGGCGTTGGCGTTCTCCTCGGCGGAGAAGTCGGTGAAGGGCTCGTTCTTGAAGGGAGTGATCTCGAGGGTGGTCTGGAGCATGGTCTCAGGCGGTCGCCGGATCGGCGGCGGGCATCGGGTGTCGTCGCGAGTGGTCAAGGAGGGCTTCGGCCGAGCGCGCGGCGCGCAGCCGCTGGCGCTGGTCCCGGCTGACGCGGCCGGGCAGAGAGGGTAGCAGGCCGAACTCGGCCTTCATCGGCTGGAAGTTCTCGGCCGGCGCCTCGGCGACGTGGCGGGCGAGGGCGCCGAGCAGGGTCTCGGGCGGCAGGACCTCCAATAGGCCGCCGCGCAGGCGCCGGACGGCGTTGCGGCCGGCCAGCAGGCCGGAGCCGATGTTGCCGAGGTAGCCCTCCATCCCGGTGAGCTGGCCGGCCACGAACAGGCCCGGACGCCGGCGCCACTCGAGGGTGGCGTCGAGCACCCGCGGCGAGCACAGGAAGGTGTTGCGGTGCATGCTGCCGAGGCGCACGAATTCGGCCCCGGCCAGCCCCGGCAGGGCCCGCAGCAGCCGCTCCTGCTCGGCGTAGCGCAGGTTGGTCTGGAAGCCGACCAGGTTGTAGAGGGTGGCGGCGCGGTTCTCGGCCCGGAGCTGGATCACCGCGTAGGGCCAGCGGCCGGTGCGCGGGTCGTCGAGGCCGACCGGGCGCAGCGGGCCGAAGCGCAGGGCGTCGCGGCCGCGGCCGGCCAGCACCTCGACCGGCAGGCAGCGCTCGAAGAAGACCTTGGCGCGCGGGTCGGCGGCCTCGAAGTCCTTGAGCGCGTGGCGCTCGGCGGCCAGCAGGCCGTCGACCAGGGCCTCGTAGTGGGCCTTCTCGAGCGGCACGTTGAGGTAGTCGCCGCCGCCGTCCGGCTGGCCCTTGTTCCAGCGCGAGGCGGCGAACACCACCGAGCGGTCGAGGCTGTCGGCGACCACCACCGGGGCGATGGCGTCGAAGAAGGACAGGTGGGCGGCGCCGGCCAGCCGCGCCAAGTCCTGGGCCAGAGCCTCGCTGGTCAGCGGGCCGCTGGCGACCACCGCCACCGGGTCCTCGGGGACCGCGCTGACCTCGCCGCGGACGATCTCGATGCCCGGGTGGGCTTCGAGGGCGTCGGTCACGGCCTGGGCGAAGCGGTCGCGGTCGACCGCCAGCGCCTGGCCGGCCGGGACGGCGTGGGCCTCGGCCAGCTCGAGCAGCTTGCAGCCGAGCGCCCGCAGCCCGGCCTGGAGCACGCCGGCGGCGCGGTCGGGCAGGCGCGAGCCGAGCGAGTTGCTGCACACCAGCTCGGCGCAGCGGCCGCTCTGGTGGGCCGGGGTGGCGACCAGCGGCCGCATCTCGTGGAGGCGCACGCGGAAGCCCGCCTCGGCGAGCTGCCAGGCGGCTTCCGAGCCAGCCAAGCCGGCGCCGACCACGGGGACGGGTTCCATCGGGACCGAGGGCCGCGCGCTCGCCAGGGGCGCGCGGGATGCCACAGGGGGCCATAGAATAGCCCGTCCGGCACTCTCCAGGGACCGTCTCAAGCCCAAGCCATGCTGCTCACCTCGATCTGCCTCTTGTCCGCCCTGGCGATCCCTCAGGAGCCCGAGCTCCGCCCCACTCCGACCCAGCTGGACCGGGTCACGGTCTACGGCGGCCAGGCGCTGGTGGAGCGAAGCCTCCAGGTCGAGGCCGCCGAGGCCGGCCCGGTCACGGTCGAGATCGGCCCGCTGCCGCTCGGGCTCGACGTCTCCTCCTTCCAGACCAAGGTGGTGAGCGGCGAGGCCGTGATCCAGGGGGTCGAGACCCGCATCGTCACCGGCGACGCGCTCGAGATGGGGGAGCGCGACCGGCTGCGCGGGCGGCAGGCGGAGCTCCTGCGCGAGCGGCGCGAGCTCGAGTCCGAGCTGGCCTCGATCGAGGCCGGCCAGCAGATGGTGGCCTCGGTGATCGCCTCGCTGGCCGGCCGCGACGGCGGCGTCAACCTCCTGGAGGCGGCGGTCAGCGGCGGCTCCCTCGAGGCCCTGTTCGCCTTCGTGCGCGCCCGCAGCGCCGAGCTCGACGGCGAGATGGCCGGCTACGAGGCGGCCCGCGAGCGGCTCGAGCAGATGATCGCCGAGGTCCGCGAGCAGCTCGGCGGCGAGGCCGGCGCGCCGCTGCGCCGCTACCACGTCGGCCGCATCCAGGGGTGGGCCGAGCGCCCCGGGGGCATCGAGCTGCGCGCCA
>JACNJP010000251.1 GCA_014382465.1 Planctomycetota bacterium | reverse complement strand
GCGCGGGGTCCTGCGGCCGGCTCGGGCTCGCCGAGGCCTGCGCGTGGGGCGGTGGGCCGCCCCGGCGCTCGGTGCTGTTCCTGGCCTTCTCCGGCGAGGAGCTCGGGCTGCTCGGCGCGTCGTGGTTCCTGGCCTCGGGGGTGGTCGATCCGCGGCGGATCAAGGCCATGGTGAACCTGGACATGATCGGACGCTCGCTGTCCGGCAGCGTCCACGTGCTCGGCAGCAAGTCCGCCGGCGGCCTGGCGGAGCTGGTCGGCGCCCAGGCGCGCGGGCTCGAGCTGCGCCACGACTTCGAGAACGAGCAGTTCTTCGACCGCAGCGACCAGGCGCCGTTCTACTTCCAGCGCGTGCCGGTGCTGTTCTTCAACACCGACGAGCACCCGGACTACCACAAGCCGAGCGACACCTGGGACAAGATCGACTACCGGACCACCGCCAACATCGCCGTGCTCGCCTGGCGGGTGGTGAAGGAGCTGGCCGACACCCCCCCCCCGCCGCGCTTCGAGGACGGCTACCGGCGGTTGTCACCTCGCTTCGGCAGCCGCCCCGACCTCCTGATCCCCTTCCCGGTCAGCTTCGAGGACCGGCTGGACTATTAGCGGATCCAGCCCTGGCAGCGCAGGGCGCCGCGGTAGCGCATGGCGAAGGCCTTGGCGTAGCTGGACTTGCCCGCCAGGTAATCCCAGGCGTCCTTGAGCACCGCGTCGACCTGCGGATCGGGCTGCAGGGTCTGGCCGAAGGCCAGGCCGTAGATCACCAGGCCGGTCATCCCCGAGCTCGCCGAGCCGGGGATCCCGGCCTGCTGCAGGAAGGCGTGCTCGTTCCAGTCATAATGGTTGAGGGCCCAGTACCGGCCGAGGTCGATGAGCGCGGTCCGCGCGCTCGCCTCCCCCGTCAGGCGGACGAAGTCCGCCAGCGCCTCCAGGGCCAGGCCGGCGTGGATGCTGGACTCGATCCGAACCGGCGGCGCCTGGACCAGCTCGGCGGCGCAGATCTGGGCCGAGAGGAGGAAGTCGCCGTGGGCGGCGGCCTCGTCCGGGATGCCGCTCGTCATCTCCGCGAGGGTCACCAGGTTCACCAGCGGCCAGGCCACGGTCCGCACCCGCAGCGGATCGCTGCCGGTGGTCCGCTGCTCCGCGAGGTTGGCCACCTCGGTCGGCACCACCTGGGCGACGTGGTGGCGCCCGAGCCGCAGCGCCACCTCGCGCAGGCGCGGCTCGCCGCTCAGGTAGTGGCCGAGCACGACGCCCTGGATCAGCGAGTGGCTGCCCTGGTGGCGGATCACCGGCACCGGGTGGTTGTCGACGTGGAAGACCGGGAAGTCGGCCCAGCTGCCGCCGAAGGCGACGAAGAAGTCGAGGAAGTCCAGGTCGGGGTCGCTGTAGCCGCGCGCCTGGGCCCGCGGGTCGGCCGCCATGGCGGCGGCGTAGTCGTAGAGCGTCGGCAGCGAACCGATGACGAGGTCGCGCTCGATCTCGGCCTGGAGGTGCTGGCCAATCATGCGGAACAGCCGCTGCTCCAGCTCGAAGCCCTCGGCGCCGTAGCGCACCTCGATGTCCACCCACGCCTGGAGGTCGGCGTAGAACGGGGCGCCGAAATTCTGGCCCACCCAGCGCCAGATCGAGTGCAGCGAGCCGTCGTAGTAGCCGGAGGCGTGGCACTCGGTCTGGTAGTCCTGGCCGAAGATCGCCGAGATCCAGGAGTCCACGTGGTGGATCGTCGCGCGGTGCTGGGAGGCGCCGCCGGTCCAGCTCAGGTCGACGTCGCCCGCGTGCCAGGCCAGGTCGAGGCCGCGCTCGAGGCGGTCGGCGGCGCCGCTGCGCAGGTACTGGAGCAAGGTGACGAAGCCGGGGTCGTACTCCTGCTGCAGCGGGCCCGAATAGGCCAGGCTGTGCTCGCCGTCGAAGAAGTCGCCGAATTGGCGGATGCCGTAGTGGCGCCGGGGGTCGAGGTCCCACCGGGAGTACACCGCGTCGATCGACTCCGGCACCCGCGCTTCGAGGTCGTCGTCGAAGCCGGGGCGGGGCGCGGTCAGTGCGCCGAAGACGCCGCTGGCGGCGGTCCAGGCCGGCGATGCCCGCACCACCGGCGGCGAGTCGATCACGCGCGCGGCGGCCGCCCGGTCCTTGGGCGCGTCCCCGCCGACCCACAGCCACAGCTCCCGGGTCGAGCCGAAGCCCTCCTCCATGACCACCGAGCGCGAGCCGTCGCCGGGGCAGAAGGACACCAACATGTCGTCGCCCACCCGCAGGAGGGAGGTCGGGCTCTTCTGCCAGAAGTGCCGCACGCCCAGCGCGAGGTCGTCGAAGGCGTAGACCGCCGGCTGCGACCGGACCACCTCGTTGCCGCGGATGAAGAGGGTGTCCCAGTCGGTCTGGAGCACCATGCCGCTGCCGTACATCCGGTGGCGCTTGCCGTTGCCGAACACGAGGTCGGCCTCGGAGGACGGCGCGTCCATCGGCAGGACCACCGACCAGGTCTGCATGTGGTGGAGGCCGGCCAGGACGTCGAGGCTCTGCTGCAGGCGCAGCAGCGGCTGGCCGCGCCAGACGGTGGCGCGGGTGGTCAGCAGGAAGACGTCGCGGCCGTCGGCCGCCTCGTAGGTGTCGCGCCGCACGACCGTCACGGTGAGGTCGTCCTGGTACTCGATCTCCATCGAGCCGGAGTTCTTGGCGGCCAGGAAGAAGCGCTGGGTGAGGCTCTCGAGCTTGGCCCGCATCGGCGACCTCATGCCGCCCGCCGGCGCGATCACGTGGAACAGCTCGCCGGCGCCCAGCCCATGCTGGAGCTGGAAGTGGCCCACGTCCACCGTGAGCGGGTTCCCTCCGAGCGGCGGATAGACCTCGAGCACTCCCACCAGCGGATCCGAGGAGCTCCGGTCGCGCAGGGTCCCTGCCAGCGCCACGCCGGCGGTCTGAGGTGGAGCGATCAGGTCCACCGCCAGCCACTTCACCGATCCGCCGGGCCAGCGGGCGAGCGCGTGGCTGGTGGCCGGGACGACCATGGACGGGGTGGCCAGCTCGAGGTCGATCGGGTCGGCGAGGGCCCCTTCCGGGAAGGGGACTCCGAAGCGGACCGGCATCGGGTCCGGACAGCCGCCGGAGCGGTCCTCCAGGACCACCGGGACCGAGACCTGGGGCGCCGCCTGGGCCGGGAGACGGCCGGCGGCGAGCAGGAGCACCGCAGCCAAGCCCAGGTGGGCCGGGGGCGCGAGCAGGTGGCGTGGCTGCGGGATCATCTGCTCCTTGAGCGACCGCAGCGGCCGGGACTTGAGCCTGGATGACCAGGGCTCACCCGGACCGAGGATTCGTCGGACGGGGGCAATCCTGAGGGGGGCAGGCCACGGGGTCGATCGTGGCCTCGCCGCGGCAGTCTACTCCAGACTCGGCGCCCGCCCTACCGCCCCCTGGCCGGCCGACCTAAAGTGTTGCGGTGACACGCGGCCCGACCGATTGGCTGGTGGCCCCGGCGCTGCGCCTGGACAAGGGCGAGGGCCTGGCCGAAGCGCTCCGATGCCTGCGCGAATTCGATCCGCGCGTGTTCCTGGTCTTCGGCGGCGACGCCGAGGACGTCGCTTGGTTGCACGAGACCCTCGAGGAGCAGGCCGAGCACCCGATCCTGTTCGCGGCCGACCTGGAGCGCGGCGCCGGCCAGCAATTCGAGGGCCTGACGCCGCTGCCGGACGCCTGGGCGCTCGGCCAGCTCGGCCCCGAGGCCTGCTACGACTCCGGCCACCGCACCGCCGCCGAGGCCGCCACCGCCCAGGTCCGCTGGATCTTCGGCCCGTGCGTCGATCTGCACCGCATCGGCCCCGGCGCCATCAACTCGCCGATCATCGCCAACCGCGCCTTCGGCGGCGACCCGATGC
>JACNJP010000288.1 GCA_014382465.1 Planctomycetota bacterium | reverse complement strand
TCGAGCCCGGTGATCGTCGGCGGGAAGGCGTTGACGTCCAGGATTCCGGAGGCCGCCTCCATCTCGCCGCTGCTCTTGGAGAAGTAGAGGTCGTAGAGGCCGATGGGCGCCCCCAGCGCCACCGAGACCTGGACCTGGATCCAGGAGCTGCCGTTCTGGATGCTGCCGAAGCTCAGGTACGGGCTCGGGCTCCAGACCGTCATGCCGCTCGAGAAGCCGCTCCCCCACAGCGACACGGTGCGGGTCTCGCCCGGGTGCAGCAGAACCGGCGTTCCGCTGGAGTCCACCATGACGCTGTCCGGCGGCATCGTCAGCAGGCCCGCCGGCAGCAGGTCGCCCTGGCTGACGCTGAAGACCGTCGGCGTCGCGCGGCCGCCGTAGAACTCGGCGCCGAAGTCGGTCTGGACGGCGGCGTTGCTCGAGAGGTTGGCCTTGCTCATGCCGCCTTCGATCGGGGCGGCGTAGACCAGGTAGTCGCCGGCGGGCAGACCGCGGATGACCCAGTCACCGTCGGAGTCGCTGGCGGTGCTGGCGGCCAGCCGGCCGTCGCCGGCGTCGACCGCCGCCACCATGGCGCCCCGCAGCTGGCTGCCGTTGTCCTTGCGCAGCGAGCCGCCGAGGCGGCCGTCCAGGTCCGACGGGGCGACCGAGATGGCGCCCGCCTGGTCGTCCTGGCTGAGCGAGCGGTGCAGCCACTGCCGCGTGCTGACGTAGGGCCACATCGAGGAGGCCACCACCGGCGAGTGGTCGAGGCCGACGAAGTGGCCGATCTCGTGGGTGACGACGTCCTGGACGTCGAAGGTGCCGGCCGAGCCGTCGGTGCTGAAGCTCCAGTCCCGTCCGTTGAAGACGATGTCGGCGTCGAGGATCACGCCGCTGCCGGGCTGGTAGCTGATCGGGGTCACGGCGACCGTGCCGCTGCCCTGCGGGAAGAAGCCGCTGCTGTTGTTCTCGTCGAAGAAGACGATGTGGTCGCTGCCGCCGACGTTCTTGGAGCCGGTGAAGCCCTGGAAGTCGAACTTCAACTTGCTGCCGGTGACCTGGCGCCAGGCCTGGAAGGCGTGCTGGATGGCGGGCTGGTGCGAGCCGTCGGCGATGTTGTCCGAGCCGGCCTGGTTGAGCGACCACTCGACGGTCTGGGTGCTCCAGTGGAGCTTCTTGCCGTTGAGGACGATGCGGACGTAGCCCTCGGCTGCGCTGCTGGTGGCGGCGGCCACCAGGACCACCACGAGGCCGCGCCTCAGCCTAGTGCTGGCGAGCCACCTCCTCCAAGACCGCGGTGACGAAATCGTTGTAGCTCCGGACATCGATGCCTACCTCCTGCTCGGCCTGCGAGACGACCTGCGCCGCCTCCCCGCCCCCGACGACCTTCCAGGCGCCGGCTGCGAGTCCGACGGGCAGACGCCACGGCTTCTCCTCGCCCAACTCGCTCAGGAAGAGGATGTGCCGGTCCCCGATCTGGATCTCCGGCATCCCCGGCAGATAGAGGCCGCGACCGGCGATCTCGCCACCCGGCATCCGAATTTCCAGAATCGAAGCTGGCCTGCCCTTCATCGGCGTGAGGGTCGAAAAGGTGTAGGCGGTCTGGATGGTGCCGTCCGCCAGCATCTCCGGGTGGGCGTCCACCAGCTCGAATTCGGCGATCAGGTCGGCCTGGCCGACCAGCTGCGGCAGGCTGTTCTCGGTGCCGACCGAAGCCGCACCCACGGTGCTGAGGGAGCCCAGCAGCAGGGCGCAGACGGTGACGACGGGGAAGACGGGGGGTCTCATCGCCCCCTTGGCGGCGGGCGGAGGCGATCCCTTAGGGACTTCCTAGATTGGGACTAGAAAACCGGCCAGATTCACCAGGAATCCGGCCCCGTTGATTGGCCCTCCATCGATCACAAGGGCCCTTCTCCGAAACGGGTTGCCGGTCTCCCCGGAAGCCTGCCTCGAGTGGACATTAGGATTGGCCCTAACCCGTTTGGCTTACTAGCTTAAGGCCCTGCCGGGGCCACTGGATGGGGCCGGATTCCCTCAGCTCGAAGAGGAGGACTCCCCCCCACCGACCTCCTTGCGCAGCTCATCGAGCTGGCGGCGAGCCTCCTCCAGCTCGCGCTGGAGCTGTTCGCGGTGCTCCTTGAGCTTCTCAAGCTTGGGATCCGGCTCGTCACCGGGGCCAGAGGCCCTCTCCAAGCCGGCTTGGAGCTGGCGGATGGCGGCGTCGACCCCGCCGAAGCCCACGACCTTGTGAACCTGCTCGCCGTCCGGGCGCAGGATCCGCAGGTCCGGGATGCCGCCGACCTCGAACTTCCGCGCCAGCTCGCCGTTCCGGTCGACGTCGATCTGGACCGGCTCGAAGCGCTGGATCAGGGCGGCGTGTTCAGGGTTGTGCAGCAGCTGGGCGCCGAGTTGGCGGCACGGGCCGCACCAGTCGGCTGAGAAGTCGATCAGGACCGGCTTGCCGCTCTTCCGCGCGGCGGCCAAAGCCTGCTCGAGGCCGGCGTGCCAGCCGGGGTGGACCTCGGCGTCGAGGCGGGCCGGCGCCTCGACGACTTCCTCGACCACCTCCTCATCATCGCCCTCAGCGCGGCGCAGGCGGTCGAGCAGATCGCGGCTGGAGTCCTCGGCGGCGCCGCTGCGGGAGCGGGTCACGATCGAGATCGAGGTGCCTTCGCCCTCGAAGGCCACCTCGGCGTCCTCGCCGTACTTGCGGCGGGCGTCGCGGATCAGGCCCTCGCGGTCCTCCTCGGGGGTGGACGCGGGGTAGCGGACGTGCACCTCGCGCTCAGCCGCCTGGTCGAGACCAAGGATGCGGAGGCCGCCCGGCCCGTCCTCGGTGAGGAAGCGGAAGCCGCGGAGCTCGCCCAGGTCTCCAAGGTAGCCCCGGTCCAGCCAAGCGCCGCCCTGGAGCTCGAGCAGCCGCTCCCGAATCGACCCCATCGGGGAGTCGTGGTCAGGGAGCAGGCCCTGCAGCTCTTCCGGATACCCGGGCGGCACGAGGAATTGAGGAAGCTCTCCGTCCGGGATCTCGAGGGTCCAGCCCTCGGGGAGGTCGGGGACCTCCATCCGCTGCGGCAGCCCGCGCTGGCCGGGCAGCGCCGGCCCCCGCAGCCCCTGAAGGCCCGGGCGCCGACCGAGGACGCCGCGCAGGCTCAGGGTCTCGCCGCCGCGGACCAGGTCGAGGCGGATGATCTCGCCCGGAAGGCGCTGCCCGATGCGCTGGACGAAGGCGTCGACGCCGTCGACCGCCTCGCCGTCGAGGCTGAGCAGGCGGTCGCCGAGCTTCAATCCCATGATCTCGGCCGCGGTGTCCGGGTTCACGGACTCGAGGCGGACCCCGCCCTCGTCAGCGGGACCGACCTGGACTCCGAGGAAGGCGCCTTGGGCCCCGACCGGGGCAGCCGCCAGGAGGAGGAAGGTGAGGATGGGTACGATCTTCATGGCCTTGGATCTACGGAGAGCCGACGGACGGCGTTGAGGAGATTCGGACCCCGCGGCCGGGGTCGCCGGGAACCGCGCCCCAGTCTATTCCTGGTCGGCGCGCTGGACCGCCAGCGCGAGCTGCTGCCGCGCCCGGGGGAGCTCCAGCAGGGCCTCCTCCAGGTGGCCGTCGGTGGCCATGCTCCAGGCCCGCGCCAGCAGCCGCTCGGAGACCGCGAAGCCCTCCCAGATGCGGCTGTAGAGGCCGGGGCCGAGGACCCGGGCGTACTCCTCGTTGCGCCCGCCGAGCTCGAAGTAGGGCCCCAGGAGCAGGGCGTCGATCCGCCGGCAGAGGGCGCCGGGCTCCAGGGTGCCTTGGTCGGCCTCGAGGGCATCGAGCTGGAGGGCCAGGTCGTGGAGAGCGGCGGCCAGCCCGGCCCGGTCGAGCGCCCCACCCCGGCCCGACTCGACCCGCC
>JACNJP010000590.1:1024-3881 GCA_014382465.1 Planctomycetota bacterium | reverse complement strand
ACGCGGCCCCGCCCGCCGCCACCGCCGGCGCGCCGGGCCCCGCGCGCGGGCCGGGCGCCGCCGGGATCTCCACGACGTCGCTCGCTTCCGCCGCAGCGGGGGCGGCGGTCCGGGCGCGGGTCCGCCGCCGAGCTCCGCATTGGGCCGGCTGTTCCCCGGCCAGGGCGGATTCCCGCCACCGGTCCTCGAGTTGGAGCAGCGGATCCCGGCCGGCCGTGGTCCCGAAGCCCTCCGCGGTGACCTGCCGCATCCGCCGCAAGAAGCCGTCCGGGCCCTGATACCCCGCATCCTCGAGCTCTCGCAACCAGGCGGCGCCCTGGCCGGCGGGCAGCGCTTGGAGCCACTCGAAGAAGTGCCAGGCCTTGGCGACGTTCTCCTGGCTCAGCTCGTGGAGCTGGCGCAGCAGCAAGGTCGGCAAGGGGGTCGGGTCGGCCAACCCCTGCTGCCGGATCCATTCCCGGGTCCCGCCGCCGGCGCCTCCGAAGCCCTCCCGCTCTCCCGGCCCGAGGTAGCGACCGGCGGACGGCATCCCCACGCAGACAATGACGTTCCTGCCGCGCCGCTCCCACTCCAGGCGGTAGCCCAGCGCTTCCCGAAGCCAGTCGTGCGCCACCGGGCCGTAGTGCCCGGTCCAAGCCAGCTCCGCCAAGGCGTGTCCGAGCCCGTGGAGGACGATTCCCTCGAGGTCCGTGTCCTTCCCGTAGCGCCAGTACTCGACGAAGTGCGGCTCGAAGGCCTGGTGGAAACCGCGGCCGCGCCGCTCGAGCTGGCGCTCGCGGTCCACCCCCCAGCTCTGGCCGTAGTGGAGGACGAAGAAGCCCTCGAAGGCCTCGCGGTCCTCAGGACCGAAGAAGAACTCTAGGACAAGACCCTCCGGGATCGCGTCGGGTTCATCCGCGGGCCGCCAGGCATCGAGCTGCCGGAGGCGGAAGTCCTCCAACGCCGCTTCGGCCTCCCGGAGGAGCTCGGCCACCTGGGGGGCCGGCACCCTGCGCTCGAAGACGATGCGGAAGTGCTGGCTCCGGAGGACCTGGAAGCCGGACCGGCCGCGGTGCAGCTCCTGGTCCGCTGCAAGGAGGCTCTCCGGCACCGGCTCCTGGTGGATCGACTTCCATGCGGCGGCGAGCCGCTCCGAACCGAGCGAGGCACCGGTGCGCTTTTCCTCTCTCCTCAGCTCGGCCAAGAGATCCTCCGCCGCGCCGGTGTAGCCGGTCGCCCTCAGCCAGGCGCCGAAGCGGTCGGCGCCCCCGAGGACGCGTCGGTGGGCGGAGAGCCAGGCCTCGCTCCCCGGTTCATGGCTCTGCCGCAGCTCCAACAGGGAATCGAGCTCCGCTCGGCGGGCGCCGGCCTCGAGCGCCAGGCTGGCGAAGGTCTCGAGCTCCATGACCGGGACCAGGAAGGCGATCTCCGCGCCCCGGAGGGCGAGCACCCTGCGCCGGCTCACCGGAATCCGCTCGCCCTTCCTCACCCGGTATGGGACCGACGCCGGATCCTCCGGATTCTGGAGGAAGAATTCGTAAAGCCGGTCGGTAGCGATCTCGAAGCCGCCGTCCCGGAGGACCAGGGGGGTCAGCGCCTCCACCATCAAGCCGCGCTGGCCGCGGATCTCGACCAGGAGCTTGGCGTGCTTCTTCTCGAGCTTCGCCGACCGCAGGCCGAGTTGGTGGATCTGGGCGGCGGCAGGTGAGACGAGCAGGAGGCCCGCCAGGAGCCCCAGGAAGGCACGCATGCTGCAAAGCCTAACACTCTTCGGGAAAGGGAGAAGCGAAGGGAAGTGACATGCCACAGCGGCCCAGCGCCGTTTCCCCGGTGTGGCTACTTCAATTCACCTATGTTGCCTGGGTGACCAGATCCTTCCTCGTTCTCGCCCTCCTGGCGCTGCCGGCCGCGACTCTCGCGGGCCAGGAGACCTCCTGGAGTTACCGAGGCATCGCCGGGGAGGCCTACGGGGCAGCGCTCACGCCAGTGGGCGACTGGGATCGGGACGGTATTCCGGACTGGGCTGCGAGCGCCCCTTACGGCGAGGACGGCGCGGGGACGACCGGGGGGTACGTCCGGGTCCACTCCGGAAGAAGCGGCGCCGAGCTGCTCCTCCTCTCCGGCCCGGCCGGCCAGGGCGCCTTCGGCGCCGCCCTGGCCGCGGCGGGTGACGTCGACCGGGACGGCATCCCGGACCTCCTGGTGGGCGCGCCCAGGGCGGACGGGAACGTCCCCTCCGCCGGCCTGGCGGTGGTCTACTCCGGCGCCGACGGCCGGATGCTGCTGGAGTTCCGCGGTTCCGCCTCGTACGCCCTGTTCGGCGCCTGTGTCGCCGGGGTCGGTGACGTCAACGGCGATCGCCGGCCCGACATCCTGATCGGCGCGCCCGGCGACCAAGGGGCCGGGCGTGAGGCTGGCTCGGTGGCGGTCTTCTCCGGCGCCGACGGCAGCTTGATCCACCTGCTCCAGGGCGCGGGTCCGCTGGGCCGCTTCGGCAGCGCCGCCTGCGGCCTGGGCGACCTCGACGGCGACGGCTACGACGACTTCGCGGTCGGCGCCCCCGGCGCCGGCGCCCAAGAGCAGGGCAGCGTGGTGATCTACTCGGGCGCTAGCGGCGCCCTGCTCCGGATCGAGAACGGCGCCAGGCCCGGGGCGGCCTTCGGCGCCTCCCTGGCCTTCGCCGGGGACCTCGACGGCGATGGCTTCGGAGATTGGCTGGCGGGCGCGCCATTGGCCGGCAGCGGCCGGGCCCCGGCCCTCTCCGGGAGGAGCGGGAGCCTGCCGGCCCACCTTGTCGCGCCCGCCCCCGCGCCCCCTTTCGGCCCCCGGCGCTCCGGCCCCCGCGACCCCCGCGGGGGCCGCCGCCGACGCCTCGCCG
>JACNJP010000590.1:0-1014 GCA_014382465.1 Planctomycetota bacterium | reverse complement strand
GGGGTTGGCTGGGCGGGCGCGCCTTGGGCCGCCGGCGCAGCGCCTCGGCCTTCTCCGGGAAGAGCGGAAGCCTGCTGCTCCACCTGGTCGGACCCGCTCCCGGCTCCGATTTCGGCGCCAGCGTCTCCGGCACCGGCGACCTCGACGGCGACGGCTTCGACGACTTCGCCGTCGGCGCTCCTCGAGACGGCCTCGGAGGCGCCGAAGCCGGCTCCGTGACCGCCTACTCCGGATCCGACGGCCGCGAACTCGGCCGCTGGCTGGGAGATCCGGGCGAGCGGGCGGGCAGCGCCGTCGCGGCGCTCGACCCGGCGCATCGGCATCCAGGCTTCGTGTCTTCAGGCCGGGGCCGGAAAGACCTGGGCGTGGTCCACCTGAGGCGCTGGAAGCCGCGCCGTGGACCGTCCCCGATCGCCGCCGCTCCCGCTCCGATGTCCTCCGCCCAGTTCGCCAACTCCAGCGGCGGCTACTCGAGCAGCAGCAGCACGGTCGTCACGACGCGTTTCTACTTCTACTACTGGGGATCGGGCTGCGGCCCCTGGTGGGGTTATTACTGGAGCCCTTACACCTGGTGGCCTTCCTACTACCGCTGCCATTGGTGGGGACCGCCGCGGTACTGGTGGTGGACCTGCTGGGATCCCTGCTGGTCCTGCGGCTACGACCCTTGCTGCTGCGGCAACTCATGGAACAGCGGCAACAACGGCGGATCCGGCGGCGCCAGCGGCGGCGGCGGGTCGGCCCCTCCGCCCTCCGGACTGATCAGCACCACCCCTGCCCCGTTCCCGGGACCCGGCGCGGGAGGATCGGCTTCCCTCGCCACCAAAGTCAATTCCCGTCCGCCCGCCGGGCAGGCGGGAGGCTCCGCCAGCGCACCGCCTTCGGGGAGCACCCTCGGCGGAGGCGCCGGAGGCCCCTCCGCCCGACCCACCAAAACCGTCCCCCTTGCTCCGAGCACGACGACCGCGCGCGCGCCCCTGCCGCCCACCGCCTCGACCGGCGGAGCCCCCTCGGGCG
>JACNJP010000589.1 GCA_014382465.1 Planctomycetota bacterium | reverse complement strand
CAGCCTCCTCGACGTATGCCCGGATACGCCTTCGTCGGCGCGCCTTGCCAGCGCCAGCGAAGAGTCCGACTTCGTCGACGAATACCTGGGACCGAGCACTAGCGCGGCCCCTCGAGCTTCCGGATCCGCGGCGCCAGGCGCCACTGGACCAGCTGGAGCTCCAGGATCCGCACCTGGGTCCGATCGCCCTCCGCGTCCCGGCGGTACTCGCGGACCAGCCGCGGCAGCAGCCGGCCCTGGGTCGAGTCGCTGCCGAGGAAGGGGAAGTCGTGGTAGGCGCTGAGGTCGAATTCCTGCGCCAGGAGGACCTCGGGATCGGCGGCGGCGGCTTCGTCACCTCCCGCCTCGGCGGTCGGGTCGTCGGCCTCCAGCGTGAGCCGCGAGGGGAGCCAGGTCTCGCGGTCGAGCCACAGGGCGAACCGGCGTCGGCGGTCGGCCAGGGAGATGGCGCCGCGCAGCACCTCGTGCGGACGCTGCTGGCCGCCCACGAACAGCGTCGCCTGGGCGAGCTCGAGGTCGCTGGTGCGGGCCTTCAGCCGCTCGAGGTCGAACAGCAGCAGCAGCTCCTCGCACAGGCCGAGGGTGTCGTCGATGAGCTCGCGGTCGCGGGCGAAGTCCCGGCCGTCGAGCAGGATCGGCTCGTGGTCCTGCTCCTTCAACCAGTAGCGCTCGCCGTCGTAGCCCTTCTCGACCCGGACCCCGCCGCGCCCGGAGTCGTCGAGGATCAGCTGCAGGCTGCCGCGGCGGCGCGAATCGTAGAGGAGGGTGACCTCCAGCTCGCGGGGGGTCTCGCCGCGCTCGCGCAGGTTCAGGTCGATGCCGAAGAACTCGACCCGGTGGTCTTTGTCGCCGGTCCGCTGGGCGGCCACGGCCAGGGCCAGGGCCTCCTCCGGGGTCCTCTCGGCGGCGGGAGCTTGGGGCGCGGCGGCCCACAGGAGCAGGAGCGGCGGGAGCAGCATCAACGGCGTCGTTCTCCGATCTGGTCGAGGTAGCGGTCGAGGGCGGCCGGCAGGGTCGGCGACGACCGGCCCCTTCCCAGGAGCTCGGCGGTCTCTACGTCGTACTCCAGGACCAGGCGCGCCAATTCCTCGGCGGTCTCCCCGAGCAGGGCGTGGCCGAGTTCGGCCATGCGCGCGGCGAGCTCGGTCTGGTGGTCGTCGACGTGCTCTCCGAACTGGTGGCGCCGGGGCGCGGTGACCGCCACCTTGCCGATCCAGGCGCAGGACAGCAGCGAGCCGGCGCCGGCGTGGGTGACGACCACCCGGGCGTCGCGGATCCGCGCGGCGAAGTCCGGATAGCTGAGCCAGCGCTCGTGCCTGGCCAGCTTGGGCGGCGCCGGGTGGGTCCCGATCTGGACGAAGACCTCCTCCTCGGGCAGCGCGGCGGCCACCAGGTCGGCGGCGTCGACCATGCGCTGGAACGGGTACTGCTCGGTGCCGAGGGTGAAGAAGATCAAACGTTGCGGCCCTCGTAGTCGATCTTCGGGTGCAGGGCGGCGATCTCCTCCCACTGGCCGAAGAACTTGTCGACCACCGGCAGGATCATCTTGCCGGCCATCGACACCGAGTGGATGCGCGTGATGCACTCGAGGTAGACCGTCTTCATGCCGAGCAGCCGGCCGATCCACAGGAAGGGCACGGCGACTCCGGCGCCGGTCGAGATGACCACGTCGGGCCGCTCGCGGCGCAGCACCCGCCAGGCCAGGAACAGGTTGCGAACCAGGTTCTTGAGGCTGCGGTTGGTCGGGTGGTAGGCCCACACCACCTCCTCGTCCTGGAGCAGCGTCTTGGCGTCCTCGAGCGGGAAGGTGACCCAGACCCGCTGGTGCTTCTCCCAGGCCGGCCTGAGGTTGACCATCTCCAGCAGGTGGCCGCCGGTCGAGGTGACCAGGAGCAGCTTCAAGCCCGGCCTCCTTGGGCGGCCCGGATCGAGTCGTAGACCGGCGCCAGGACCTGGCGCGGCGTGAACGGGCGGGCGCTGTCGACGCAGGCGTCGCGGTCGCGCGGCTGCCGCAGGACCTCGGCGATGGCGGCCGCCAGCGCCTCCGGATGGCGCTCCTCGACCAGCCGTCCGTGCTCGGGGCGGTTGACCAGCCGCGGCGACTCGCCGATGCGGGTGCTGGCGACCGGCGTGCCGCAGGCCAGGGCCTCGATCATGGCCAGCGGCATGCCCTCGAAGGCGCTGGAGAGCACGAAGGCGTCGGCGGCGTTGAGCCACTCGGCCACCTGCTGCTGCGACAGGGCGCCGGCGAAGTGGACCCGGCCGGTCAAGCCGTCCGAGGCGGCGAAGGCGCTCATCTCCGGACCGAAGCTGCCCTCGCCGGCGAGCACCAGCTGGGCGTCGGCGTGGGTGGCCTCGAGCGCCTTCCAGCTGCGCATCAGGAGCATCGGGTCCTTCTGGGCCTCGAAGCGGCCGGCGAAGACGCACAGCGGCTTGGCCGGGTCGAGGCCGGCGGCGGCGCACAGCTGGCTCCGGAGCCGCGTCCGGCGCTCCTCGGGGTAGACGTGGAAGACCGCGTCGTCGGCCCAGGTGGGCAGGAAGTCCGCCTTGCCCCGCAGGGCCGGGTAGCGCTCCATCCACCACTCGATGGCGTCCGAGCGCTCCGACCAGAGGTGGTCGACGCGCGGCAGCAGATTCTTCTCGAGCCAGAAGTAGAGCCACGGGAAGCGCCGCCAGGTGACCTCGGTGCCCTTGCCGAGCACCTGGTCCTCGGGGTGGTAGTGCAGGAACATCAGCCGCTGGTTGGGCAGCCGGGCGGCCGCCCAGGCCGGCTCGAGGCGGTGGAACAGCAGGCTGTCGCGGCCCAGGTCGAGCCGCCGCAGCCGCTTCTTGAGCCGGCGCGTGTAGCTCAGGCTCACCGGGATCCTCGACCGGATCGAGGGGTGCGCCGCCAGCACCGGCAGCTGGTCGATCTCGCGGCCGCCGACCGTCACCTTCGACCACTGGCCGACCGGGCGGTGCGCCGGATCGACGGTGATGCCGATCAGCTTGAGCTCCAGGTCCTCCGGGGCGTTGGCGATGAAGGTGTTGATCATCGTGCCGACGCCCGAGGCGTAGTCGACGCAGGGGTCGTGAGGGTGGAGGATCCAGGCCCGCATCCCGAGGATTCTAGATGCCGCGGCTTCCTTGCCCTAGAGAGGAGGGCGAGACGCGAGCCCCGCTAGGATGGGCCCTCCGCGCCGCCCGCGGCATCATCATGGCCCTGCTGGACCGAGCCCCCCAGATCCTCCACCCGGCTCCCGACCTGGAGCTGCTCTACCTGCCCGAGCCGCGCTTCAAGCGCGCGCTGCTGCAGCTGCACTTCGACCAGCCCCTGGCCGACGGCAGCAGCCCGGCCCGCACCCTGCTGTGCCGGGTCCTGGAGCAGGGCACCCGCGGCCTGCCGACCCAGATGCACCTGACGCGGCGCGAGGAGCAGCTCTACGGCGCTTCGGTCGGTGTCGACGGCGAGCGCCTCTCCGAGGTCCACCGGGTCCACCTCAGCCTGGCCTGGGTCGGGGAGCGCTTCCTGCCGGCCGGGTCGGACGTCGAGGAGGGGATCCTCGGCCTCGGCCGCGAGCTGCTCGAGGACCCGTGCCGCGACCCCGGCGGCAGCTTCCCCGAGGCCACGGTGGTCCGCGAGCGCGACCAGCTGGTGCGCCGGATCCGCTCCCTCCAGGACGACCGCGACAGCTACGCCCGGGAGCGCTTCGTCGCCGAGATGTGCGCCGGCGAGCCCTTCGGCACCCCGCCCTGGGGCACCGAGGAGCAGGTCCTCGAGCTCGGATCCGAGTCGCCCGAGGACGCCCGGTCGGGGATGCTCGACGGCGCCAGCCTGTCGGCCCTGCTGGTCGGGCCGGTGCTGCCGCAGCGGGCCATGGAGCAGCTCTCCGAGCGGTCCGGCC
>JACNJP010000586.1 GCA_014382465.1 Planctomycetota bacterium | reverse complement strand
GGGGCGGCGGGCGGGGCGGGGGGGGGGGGGGCGGCGGGCGCGCGGGGGGGGGGGGCGGCGGGGGCGGGGGGGGGCCGGGCGGCGGGGCGGGGGGCGGGGGGGGCCCGGGCGTCGGGCCGCCGCACTCCCCGGTCGGGCCCGAGGTGATCGAGGCCGCGCCGCCGTCCAGCTACCGCCCGGACGGCGACCGCTGGCAGCTGGACCTGTCGGCCTGGGTCGAGGCCGAGCTGCTCGCCGCCGGCCTGGCGCGGGAGGCCATCGAGCTCTCGGGCCGCAACACCGCCGCCGAGCCGCGCTTCTTCAGCCACCGGCGCGACGGCGCCGCGACCGGGCGGATGGGCCTGATCGCGGCGCTGGTGCCGGCGGGCGCCGGGGAACCCTAGAACACCTGGTCGTACTCCGGCACCGCGGCCGAGCTCAGCCCGGAGTCCTGGAGGATCCGCCGCAGGGCCTCCTGGAGCTGCACGTCCTCCTGGAAGTCGCCCCGGAAGCCGCCGCCGGCGAAGCGCTTGCCGCGGGCGTCGGAGACCTCGTTGCGCAGGCTGCGGCGGACCCAGCGGCGCACCTCGTCGGGATCGAGGGTGGTCGCGAGGCCGGCGTAGAACTCGTCCCAGCCGGGGTAGGCCTGCGGGTCGCGGCCGTCGGCCTCGGACAGCCGCACCGAGAGCTCGGGGTCGGCGGCGTAGACCTGCTTGGCGAAGGTCTGGAAGGACTCCTCCCCGAGCAGCCGCTGCAGCTCGCGCAGCGCCTGGATGTCGAGATCCTTCTCCTTGACGACCACGTCGGGCTCGACGCCGCCCTCTTCGAGCACGGTGCCGTCCTTGCGCCGCTGGGTGTGGATGGTCGAGCCGTCGGGCAGGAAGTAGTAGGCCATCGTCAGCTTGACCCGCGGGCTGAGGTCGTGGCGGCCGTTCTGGTTGAGGTCGTCGTACTTCTCCCAGTCGTCGAGCTTGCCGTTCTGGTCCTCGTCGTTCCACGGCTCGTCGGGGATGATCCGCAGCGAGTAGATGTTCTGCACCGAGCCCTTGCCGTGGCTGCGCTCGCCTATGGCCAGCCCGCGCTGGTGGTAGCTGAGGGCGCCCGCCACGATCTCGGAGGCCGAGGCGCTGAAGCGGTTGACCAGCACCATCAGCGGGACCTCGGCCGGCACCACCGCCGGGTTCTCGGTGCGGTGCTCCTCGCGGTAGCCCGACCGGGTGCGGGTGGCGACGATCAGCTTGTCCGGGGGCAGGAACAGGTCGCAGAGGCTGACGGCCTCGTTCATGTAGCCGCCGGGGTTGTCGCGCAGGTCCAGCACCACCCCCTTCAACGGGCCGCGGCGGCGGGCGTCCTCGATCGCCGCCAGCACCTGGCCGGTGCTGTGCTCGGCGAAGTGCAGCAGGTCGAGGTAGAGGATGTCGCCCGGCAGGACCTCGGTGAGCAGCGAGGGCAGCTCGATGATGCGGCGCTCGATCTCGACGTCCCGCGGCTCGTTCCAGCCGGGGCGCACGACCTTGACCTTGACGATGGTGCCGGGGACGCCCTTGAGGCGGTTGATGGTCTCGGCGGCCGGCTGGTCGAGGGTCGACCAGCCTTCGACCTCGATGATCCGGTCGCCGGTCAGCAGGCCGGCCTCGTAGGCGGGACCGGAGTAGATCGGCCGGGTGATCGTGAACACGCCGTCGAGCACGTTGACGTAGGCGCCGATGCCGCCGTAGTTCGGATTCATGTCGAAGATGAAGTCCTTGTAGGCCTGCCCCGGCATGTAGCTGGAGTGCGGGTCGAGCGCCGACAGCATGCCGTTGGCGGCGGCCGCCATGAGCTCGGCGTCGTCGAACTTCTCGCCCTCCATGTGGCGGCTGCGGATGAAGCGCATGACCTCCAGCAGCACCCGCAGGTCGCCCTCGTCCTTGGCGCGGCCGCGCAGGCTGGTCTGGTTGAGCAGGGCCTCGTCGAGGGCGTCGATCTTGCGCAGCAGCCGGCTCCGCTGGTCGCGCTGGTCGAGCAGCGCCTGGGCCAGGATCGCCCGGTGGCCGATGCCGTGGGCCATCAGCTCGAGCTGGTCGAGGACGTCGTCGGCCTCGAGCTCGCCGGAGCGCGCCAGCGCCAGGGCCGCGGCCTCGGCGGTCCCCGGGTCGGGGCTGACCAGGGCGCCGCGGAGCAGCCGCTTGGCCGCCCGGCGTCGGGCGCCGTCGCCGATGCGGAACAGGGTGCCGGCGGCCTCGGCGTAGAGCTCGGGCGCCTGCTCGGGGTCCATCGAGGTGAGCAGGGCGCCGAGGGCGTCCTGGGCCGGGCCGTGCTCGAAGAACACCGGCAGCGCCTGGGTCGACAGCGCGGCCTGCGACAGCTCGTCCTGGCCGATCCGCACCAGCCCGGCGACGCTGGCGCCGCCGGCCGGGTTGTCGAACTGGGCCAGCAGCCGGCCCAGGGCCAGCCGGCCGGCGTTGTCGGCGCCCTCGAGCAGCCCGACGGCCTGGAGCTCCCAGGCGTCGCCCGCCGGCGGCTCGAAGGCGTCGGCGACCAGGAGGACGGCGGCGGGGGAGCGGTCCTTGGCGGCGGACAGCAGGTCGTCCAGCTTCCCGGCGGCGGGATCCTGGAGCAGGAGGGGGAGGAGGAGTGCGGCGAGGAGCATGCGTGACGGTGACGGCGTCCCATTACACTATCGGCGCAAGGACGTTGCCGCCTTTCTACGCAACTCCTCTCCGCCCGTGAGGACCGCCGTGGCTCCCACCGAAGAATCCCCCGATTTGAGCCACCTGGACCCTCAGGGCCGCGCCCGCATGGTCGACGTCGGCGGCAAGGCCGTGACGCGCCGGGAGGCCGAGGCCGAGGCCTGGGTGGTCTTCCCGGCGGCGGCCTTCGCCCGGCTGCTGGACGGGGACCTGCCCAAGGGCGGCGTGGTGGAGCCGGCGCGGCTGGCCGGCATCCAGGCCGCCAAGCGCACCTCGGAGCTGATCCCGCTGTGCCATCCGCTGGCGCTGGACTCGGTCGAGATCGAGATCGAGGCCCGCGAGGCCGAGCTGGCCCTCCGGGTGCGCTGCGTGGCCCGCGCCGAAGCCCGCACCGGGGTCGAGATGGAGGCCATGGTGGGCGCCGCCGGGGCGGCCCTGACGGTCTATGACATGACCAAGGCCCTGGACAAAGGCATCCGCATCGAGGGGCTGCGGCTGCGGCGAAAATCCGGCGGCAAATCCGGCCCGTGGCGTCACAATGAGGCGTCCTGAGGGCCATTCGGTCCCCCGCCCCCCCGATTCAAAGCACCGAGAGACCATCTTGGACCTGGAACGCCTGAAGCAGCTCCTCGCCCTCATGGACGAGGGCTCCCTCACGGAGGTCGAGTACGAGACCGAGGAAGCCCGCATCCGGATGTCCCGCCAGCGGGACGCCGCGCCGACCATGATGATGGCGCCGATGCCCGCTGCCGCCGCTGCGGCGCCCGCCGCCGCGCCCGCGGCCGCCGCCGAGCCCTCCGAGGACGAGAGCCTGGTGGCCTTCACGGCGCCGATGGTCGGCACCTTCTACCGCTCGCCGAACCCGGAGGCCGGCCCCTACGTGTCGGCCGGGGACTCGGTCGGTCCGGAGACCGTGCTGTGCATCCTCGAGGCCATGAAGGTCATGAACGAGATCAAGGCCGAGCTGAGCGGCGAGGTGGTCTCGATCCTGGTCGAGAACGGCGAGCCGGTCGAGTACGGCCAGCCCCTGTTCAAGATCCGCCCGGCCTGATCCGATGCTGCGACGCGTCCTGATCGCCAACCGCGGCGAGATCGCTCTGCGCGTGATCCGCGCCTGCCACGAGCTCGGCATCGAGGCGGTGGCGGTCTACTCCGAGGCCGACCGCGACCTGCCCTACGTCGAGCTGGCCGACGACCCGGGGGGCATCGGCCCGCCCGAGCCGGCCAAGAGCCACCC
>JACNJP010000260.1 GCA_014382465.1 Planctomycetota bacterium | reverse complement strand
GTCAGCACGATCCCCATGTCGACGATGGTGCCGATGGCGATCGCGATCCCCGACAGGGCCACGATGTTGGCGTCGACCCCGAACAGGCGCATGAAGATGAAGGTGAACAGCACCGCCACCGGCAGCAGCGCCGAGATCAGGACCGACGCCCGCAGGTGCATCATCAAGAAGACGACCACCAGGATCGTCACCAGGATCTCCTCGCCGATCGACTTGTCGAGGGTGCCGAGGGTCTCGCCGATCAGCCCGGCGCGGTCGTAGAAGGGCACCACCGTGAGCTGCGACACGGTGCCGTCCTCGAGCACCTTGCGCGGCAGGCCGGGCGCGATCTCGGCGATCTTGGCCTTGACGTTCTTGATCGCCTGCAGCGGGTTCTCGCCGTAGCGCACCACCACCACGCCGCCGACCGCCTCGGCGCCGCCCTTGTCGAGGGCGCCGCGGCGCTGGGCCGGACCGGTCGAGACGTGGCCGACGTCCTTCAGGCGGATCGGAACGCCGCCGGCGGACCTGACCACAGACTGCTCGAGGTCGCGGATGCTCTCGATCCAGCCCAGGCCGCGCACGAAGTATTCGACGCGATTGATCTCGACCACCCGCGCGCCGACCTCGAGGTTCGAGTCCCGGACGGCCCGGAACACCTGCTCGAGGGTGACGTCGTGGGCGCGCATCGCGTCCGGGTCGACGTCGACCTGGTACTCGCGCAGGAAGCCGCCGACCGAGGCCACCTCGGCCACGCCGGACGCCGCCAGCAGCGAGTAGCGCACGTGCCAGTCCTGCACGCTGCGCAGCTCGTCGAGGTCCCAGCCGCCGGTCGGATTGCCGTCCGGGTCGCGCCCCTCGAGGGTATACCAGAAGATCTGGCCGAGCGGCGTGGCGTCCGGGCCCAGGGCCGGCTGCACCCCCTCGGGCAGGGTCCCGGCCGGCAGGCTGTTGAGCTTCTCCAGCAGCCGCGAGCGCGACCAGTAGAACTCGACGTCCTCCTCGAAGATGATGTAGATCGACGAGAAGCCGAAGTACGAGTAGGAGCGGACCGTCCGGACCCCCGGCACGCCGAGCAGCGACACCGTCAGCGGGTAGGTGATCTGGTCCTCGACGTCCTGCGGCGAGCGGCCCATCCAGGCGGTGAAGACGATCTGCTGGTTCTCGCCGATGTCGGGGATCGCGTCCACCGGCACCGGGTCGCGCGGAAGGCCGCCGAGCTCCCAGTCGAAGGGGGCGACCATCACGCCCCAGCCGCACACGAACAGCAGCAGCAGCACGACCACCAGCTTCTGCTGGAGGCAGAACCGGATCAGGGAGCCGAGCATGGATCAGCGCTCCCGCGGCAGATCGCGCACGGCGTCGCCGCAACGCGGCATGGCCGCGCCGAGGTAGGGGTTGGCGGTGACGCCGGCGGGCTGGATCCAGTCCGCCCCGGCCCCGTCGAAGGCCATCGGGCAGTGGAACACCTGCAGGCCGCCGTCCACGCCCTGGTAGCCGAACTCCTCCAGGGCGCCGATCAGCGCTTGGCTGAGGCCGTGGAAGGCCTGGCGGGCCGGTGCGGCCAGTTCGGCGCGGAACAGGGCCTTGCTCGACTCGAGCAGGAGCTGGTGATGACGGACCCAGGACGCGGCGGCCGCCGGGGACAGGCTCCCGGCCTGGAAGTCGCGCAGCGCCTCGGCCAGGTCCCCGGCGGTCTCGCCAGCGTGGCCGATGTCGTCCCCGGCGAGGGCCGCCTGGACCTCCAGGTAGCGCTTCGCCAGCCCGCCCAGTCCGGTCCGGAAGGCCGCCGGGAGCTCCTCTCGCGCCGCCGGGATCGGTCCCGCCGGAGCGGACTCCAGGGTCTCGACGGCGTCACCGCAACGCGGCATGGCCGCGCCGAAGTAGGGATTGGCGATCTCGCCCGGCCGCTGCAGCCAGTCCGCCCCGGCGTTCTCGAAGGCCATCGGGCAGTGGGTCACCTGGACCCCGTCCACCGGGCCGGAGAAGCCGAAGCTGCGGAGGGCGTGGATCAGGGCGTCGCTCAGCCGCCGGAAGGGAATCCGGGCGGCCCCGAGGTCCGGCTGCTGCCCCAGGGCGCGGGCGCCGGCGCGGAGCTCGCCCATGTCCTTCATCCAGGCCAGGTGCGGCGCGCCGGTCAGCAGCGCCATCTCGACGCCGTCGAGCGCTCCCAGGGTGCGCGCCGCGGCCACCTTGGCGGCCTCCAGGTCATCGGCGGCCAGGGCATCGCTGATCTCCAGCGCCTCCCGGGCCAGCTCTCCGAGCTGGGCGCGGAAGGCTGCCGGAGTCTCGTAGCGCTCCGGTCGGTCGGCGGCGTCCGCGGCCCGCTCCTCGGCGCCGGGGTTCATCATGCTCGGCCGCGCCTTCAGCTGCAGCTCGCTGTCGAGCTTGAAGGCACCCTGGACCACCACGCGCTCGCCCTCTTCCAGCCCCTCGCGCACGACGTACCAGTCCCCGGCTCGCGGGCCGAGGACCACCACCCGTCCATCGAAGGTCGGCTTCTCGGCGTCCGGGACCCGCACGTAGACGATGGCCCGCTTGCCGGTGAGCAGGGCGGCGCTGGCCGGCACCACCAGCGGCGGCTGCTCCACCGCGCGGGCGACGAAGCCGAGCTCCGTAACCGGCACCAGGTCCATGCCGCACTCGCTGCACGGGCCCGGCCCGTCGGCGACCACCTCCGGATGCATCGGGCACATCCACTTGCCGGCGAGGTCGGGATCCACCGCCTTGCCGTGGGGGGTGAGCACCGCCTGCACCGTGGCGTGGACGAACATCTCCGGCTTCAGCCGCAGGTCCTGGTTCTCGACGTTGACCCGCACCTTGACCGTGCGGGTGGCGTCCTCCAGCACCGGGTCGATGAAGGCGATCCGTCCGCGGAAGCTCTCGCCGGGGAAGGCCTCGACCTCGAGCTGGACCTCCTGGCCATAGCGCAGCCACGCCAGGTCGCTCTCGTAGGCGTCGAGCTGGACCCAGACCTTGCTGAGGTCGGCGATGGTGAAGATCGGCGAGCCCACCTCGAGGTACATGCCCTCGAGCGCCCGCTTGTGGATCACCACGCCGCCGATCGGCGCGCGGATCGTGAGGTGCTCGAGGAGCTCGCCGCTGGCCTCGATCTCGGCGATCTGGTCCTCTGCCAGCCCGAGCAGCCGCAGCTTGGCGCGGGCGGCGATGACGGTCGCCTCGCTGGTCGAACCCAGGCTGCCGACCTTGCTCTCGGACAGCCGCGCCGCGGTCCCGATCGCCTGGCGCAGCTCCTGCTGGGTGGCGTAGAGCTCCGGACTGTAGAGGTCCACCAGGTGGTCGCCGGGCCGGACGGTGACGCCGGTGTAGTCGACGTAGAGGCGCTCGATCCTGCCCGGCACCCAGGAGGTGATGGTCGCCACCCGGGTCTCGTCGAAGGCCACCTTGCCGATGAGCTGAAGCTCGTGCGCCACCTCGCGGCGGATCACCCGGGCGGTCTGGATCTCGGCCAGGGCCATGGCGCCTTCGCTCATCCTGAGGGCGCGCGGGCCGGCGTCGCCGTCCGCGTCCGGCACCAGCGGGATCAGGTCCATGAAGCAGATCGGACACTGGCCGGCCTCGGGGAGCTGCACCTGGGGGTGCATCGAGCAGGTCCAGACCGTCGGCGCGGCCGGCGCCGCCGCCGGCGCGGCTTCCGAGGCCTCCGGGGCGGAGACCTCCGGCGCCGAGCAGCGGCCGATCAGCAGGCCGGCCAGGAGCACGCCGAGGAGCAGGACGAGGAGCCGGGTAGGGGTGATACGCATGTTCAGAAGGGCAGCAGGACCAGACCGGTGAAGCGTTCGGCGGCGGCCACCGCCTGGAGGCGGTCGACCTCGGCGCGGGCCAGCTCGAGCTGGGAAGCCAGCAGCCAGCGCGCCGAGGCCCCCCCGGAGTCGAAGGGGATCGGCGCAGCCCGA
>JACNJP010000585.1 GCA_014382465.1 Planctomycetota bacterium | reverse complement strand
GGCCGGAGCGTGGGAGAGGGGGTCGGGGGGGGACGCGGGCGCGGAGGCAGGCCCGGCCGAGCTCCTGGCTCGCGGTCGCGGCGGCGACGGCGTCGCCGAGCTCGCCGCCCGCCCGGCGCAGGTCCTGGATCTCGAACCAAGCCTGGCAGATCTGGCCCCGCAGCTCGCGGCGTCCACCTTCCACGACCCAGGTCTCGACGCGCTCCTCGGCTTCCCCCACCGCCACCGCGGCGCGCCGGCGGCCGCCGAGGGGGAAGTCCTGTTCGATCCCCAGGGTGGTCTTGGCCTCCCCGAGGGAGGAGCCGCGCGCGGGGATCTCCTCGGCCTCGAATTCCAGGCGCGGGTTCGGCCACAGCCCTGCCTGCAGGCGCCTGCCGGACGCCGCCTCGCGGCGGCTCCGCGCCGCCGCCACGGCTGGACTCCGAAGGTCCGCCAACTCGAGCAGCTCCGCCAGCGTGTAGGCGAAGCCGTCAGTCGGCGGAGGCGCGGTCCGCTCGACTTCCTGCGCCGCGGCTTCCTGCGCCGCGCCGCGCTGCCCCGGCTCGGAGGGCGCGAGCGGCGCCTCGGAGGCGCGGGAGGGCGGACTGGCGCAGGCCGCACCGCAGGCGAGCAGGAGGACGGGGAGGAGCCGCCGGTCGAGCGGCGGAAGGGTGGAACGGACGATGTACGGTGCTGAGAATCCTCGGTGCATGGCTGGTCTCCCTCGATCCGGCGCGACCGCGAGGAACCGGCGCCGCTCTGGATGAGCGGGCCAGGCGGCCGACGTCAACCGAAGGAAGACTCAGCAGAGGAAGACGACCGTCCTCAGGCAGATCAGCCCGGGAGGTGGTCGCGGCACCGCGGCCTGGGGTCGGGCTTCCCGCCAGTTTCCCGAGGACGATCCAGCGGCCTCCGTCGTTGAGGCCAGCGCCAGCGCGGCGGCGAAGGAGCTGCCCGCGGCAGAGCCGTTTTCCTGACTCCGCTCCACGGGGAAAACGAAGAGCAGGTCGACGCTCTCGCAGCAGGAGGCGAGGCCGGCTGCCGGCTCCCCGGCGCAATCCTCGGAGCGGGAAGCGCAGCAGGAGGCGGTGGCCGCCGCCGGCTGCGGATCGCAGCAATCGCCGTGGACCAGCTCGAGGCGCACCAGGCCGTCCCTCGCGACGCAGACCGTCAGTAAGCCTCCCGCGACCTGCACCAGCAGGAGCAGGAGAGTGACGGCGAGCAGAGGTGCGACCTTCCGCATGAAGAGACGAGTCTAGCACGGGGCCGGTCGGTCGGGCCGAGCTCCCCGGCCGGCTCAGGCCTGCGCGCCGCCCCGGAACCACCCCCGCGTCCGCAGGCAGACGCGGACCAGCAGCAGCATCAGCGGCACCTCGATGAGGACGCCGACAACCGTGGCGAGCGCGGCGCCGCTCTGGAGGCCGAAGAGCATCGCGGCGGTGGCGATGGCGACCTCGAAGTGGTTGCTGGCGCCGATCAGGGCGGTGGGCGCGGCGTCCTGGTAGTCGAGCTGGAAGGCCCGGGCCAGGGCGTAGCCGAGGGCGAAGATCAGCAGGGTCTGTAGCGTCAGCGGGATGGCGATCCAGAGGATGGTCAGCGGGTTGGCGAGGATGACCTCGCCCTTGAAGCTGAAGAGGAGGACGAGGGTGGCGAGCAGCGCGGTGATCGTGACCGGGGTCAGGCGGTGCAGGAAGCGTTCGCGGAACCAGGTCTCGCCCTTGGCGCGCAGGATTGCCTTGCGGGTGAGGAAGCCGGCGGCGAGCGGCAGCGCGACGTAGACCGAGATGGACAGCAGCAGCGCCTGCCACGGCACCGGAAGCCGGCCGACGCCGAGCAGGAAGCCTCCGAGCAAGCCGTAGAGGACCAGCATGGTGAGCGAGTTGATCGCCACCATCACCAGGGTGTGGCCGGCGTTGCCCTTGGCGAGGTGGCCCCAGACCAGCACCATCGCGGTGCACGGGGCGATGCCGAGCAGGATGCAGCCGGCCAGGTAGCTGCGCCACAGCGGCACCTCGAGCATCAGGGTTCCTTGGTGCATCACCACCGTGCCGGAGCCGTAGGTCGCGCCGAGCTCGAGGTCGAGGCCGAAGGGGCGCTTGACCAGGTCGACCGCCTCGGGGCCGATGAAGGCCAGGAACAGGCCGCCGAGGAAGAAGCTGGCGATCGCGTACATCGTGAAGGGCTTGATGGCCCAGTTCACGAACAGCGTCAGCCCGACCGGCTTGACGCTGCGGCCGGCGCGGACGACCTCGGCGAAGTCGATCTTCAGCATGATCGGGAACATCATGAAGAACAGGCACAGCGCGATCGGGATCGACACCACCGGCGCGCCGCCGACGTCCAGGGTCATGCCGTCGAGGGCCTCGGCGATGCCGGGCGCGAGCCGGCCGAGGGCCACGCCGGCCACCATGCACAGGAAGACCCACAGGCTCAGGTAGCGTTCGAACAGGCTCATGCGTCGGTCGGGGGCAGAGGGAGGCCGAGCGCCTCGAGCTCGGCGGGCAGGGTCTCGATCCAGGCGCGGATCTCATCGCGCACACGGCGGTAGTGGCCGAGGGCCTCCTCCTCGGTCGCGGCGGCCGCGGCCAGCGCCGGCGGGTCGTCGAAGCCGCGGTGGACGACGGGGGCGCCGCCCGGCCACACCGGGCAGCTCTCGTGGGCGTGGCCGCAGACGGTGTAGACGACGTCGATGGCGCCGTCGGCGTACTCCCGGAGCGACTCCGACCGCTGCCCGGAAATGTCCACGCCCGCTTCGGCCATGACCAGGACCGCCAGCGGGTTGAGGCCGTGCGGCTCGAGGCCGGCCGACAGGGCGGTCAGGCGGCCGCCGTGGAGCTGCCGCGCCCAGCCCTCGGCCATCTGGCTGCGGCAGGAATTACCGGTGCACAGGAACAGGACCGTGGTCATGAAGGTGTCAGGCTCAAACGCATTGTTTGCGGCACAGCTCGGTCGGGTCCAGGCGCAGGATGGCGCGCAGCCGCTTGGCGTCCTGGCGCACCACCGGGGCGCGCGCCAGGGCCTCGAGGGTCCATTCCTGAGCGACGCGCACGGTCGCGTCGAAGGCCGGCGCCAGCCGGTAGTGGACCCAGCGGCCCTGCTTGCGGCTGACCACCAGCCCGGCCTGCTTGAGCAGGCTCATGTGCTTGCTGATGGTGGACGGCGCCAGCCCGAGCAGCTCGATGAGCTGGCACAGGCACAGCTCGCGCTGGCGCAGGGCCATCAGGGCGCGCACCCGGGTCTCGTCGGCGAGGGCCTTGGCGAGGGCGAGGAAGGCTTCCATGACTCTTTGTTGTTTCGCCAAACAACGAAATGTTAGGGCGATCGCGTCCGGCCGTCAAGGCGCCCTGATAACTTGCTGGCGATGAGGGTCCCGCTCCGCCCGTCCGGCCCGCTCGCCGCCACCCTCGGCGCCGCGCTGAGCCTGCTCGCCGGCTGCGGCGGCCCCGTCGACCGCCCGCGCGGCGCGGTGCTGATCACCCTCGACACCACCCGCGCCGACGTCCTCTCCTGCTACGGCGGCCCGGCCGACCTGACCCCCCACCTCGACCGACTGGCGGCCGAGGGCGTGCGCTTCGACCGCGCCTACACCGTGGCGCCGATGACGCTGCCGTCGCACGCCTCGATGCTGACCGGCCTGATCCCGCCGCGCCACACGGTGCGCGACAACGGCCACCGCGCGCTGCCGGCCTCGGCCGAGACGGTGGCGGAGCTGGCGGCGGCCGCCGGGATCCAGACCGCCGCCTTCGTCTCGGCCTCGGTGCTGCACCAGGGCTTCGGCCTGGACCAGGGCTTCGAGCGCTACGACGCGCCCGCCGAGACCCAGGCCCGCCGCGGGACCCAGTACCGCTCCCGCCTCGCCCACGAGGTCGTGGCCGACGCCCGCGCCTGGCTGCCGCAGCGCGACCCCGCGCGCGCCGTCCCCC
>JACNJP010000212.1 GCA_014382465.1 Planctomycetota bacterium | reverse complement strand
GTCCACAGCGCGGAGCTCCACGGCCCGGGTCCCTACGAGATCTCCTTGCCGGCGCCGAGCGGCGGCGCGGCGACGATTCGTGTCCGGGCGGAGCCGCCGGGCTTCCTGGCGGGAGCGCGCCTGCGCCTGCAGCCGGAGCGGGTCCCCGGCGGCGCCAAGGTGGTCGAGGAGGAACTGGTGGAGGGCGAGGCGATCTCCGCGCTGCGGGCCGGCACCTGGAGCCTGTTCCTCGAGGGCGACGATTGGCCGGACAAGGTGTTGATCGGCCGGCTGCGCATGCCCGAACAGGACGCCGTCTTCGAGTTCCCGCTCGGCGAACTGCGCTCTCTCTCGGGCCGGGTCACGGCGGCGGGCCGCCCGGTCACCAGCTGCGAGCTCCGCATCTCGCTCGCGGATGGCTACCTGCCTCCCCTGCGGATCCGGGGACTCTCTCTCAATCACGCCCAGCTGGAGAGCGGTTTCGTGGTCCGGCGCCGCCCCGACGAGAACGGCGAATGGGAGCTTCCCTGGGTTCCCGACGCGCCCCTGCGGGTGCAGGTGAGCAGCGAGGACTTCTGGCTCCACCCGGGCGATGAGCGCTTCTTCGACATCCCGGCCGGCGTCGCCGAGGCTCGGATCGAGCTCCCGGTCGGCGCCCTCGAGCTGAGCTCGAGCACCGCCGAGGCCCTTCGGTCACGGGACATCCAGGTCTGGCGCCGGGAGCTGCCCGAGCGCGGCGGCGAGGTCATCGTGCACCAGGACTTCGTCGACACGGGGCGTCTCCCCGATCTGCGCTCCGGCCCGGTCGCGGTGGTCGCCCTCGAGGGGCAGATCGAGTGGTTCCACCGGGACCCGAACTTCTTCCTTTCGCCGGCGAAGGTCGTCCTCCGGCAAGGCGAGCGGCTCCCGGTGGATCTCCGGCTGCTCCCCGCCGGCGAGGTCGTCACCGTCTGGGAGGACCGCGAGCTGTGCTACCACGCGGAGAGCTCGCTCGAGCCCGTCGCCCCCGGCGCACCGGCCTCCCGCTCCTTCGTTTCTCGCGAATACAACGCCCGCGCCGGCGGTTTCTTCGACGCCTACTCCGCCGTACCCGGCGCCTGGCGCTACACCCTGAGCGGCCCGGTCGCCCAGCTTGACACCGGCCTCCGGCCCAACGGCCTCACCTGGGGCGACGACCAATCCCGCTGGCCCCTCGACATCCAGGTGCAGGCCGGGAGGAGGACCGTCATCACGGTCCGGGAAGAAGCCGGCGAGCTGGTCCTCACCTCCCAAATCGAGTGACCGGAGTCCTTCCGGGCCGGCGCTTCGCGGCGCACCGAGCAGGACGGCAGCGAACCTCCACAGGGTGTCCCGGCCGAACCCGGCGGTACCACAACCGCCGCCCGCAGGCCTCCCTCCGTGGTGTGGTCCCCAGTCTTGTGGAGGGTCATCGGCCCGGCGACACCTGCTCGGCCCCGCGGGTCTCGTCCGCGGCGGCGTCGGCGCCGCGGAGTCCTCTGCGCCGCAGGCGCAGAGGACGACCTGCGGCAGCCGTCAGAGCCGCGGACGAAACCCGCGGGGCCGAGCAGCCACCACCAGCCAAAAACCAAACGACAAGATCAGAAGGTCTTCACGACCAGGTTGGAGACCTTGCAGGCGGCCGGCGCGAAGGCTTGGAGCAGGAGGGTGGTCCCGGCCATGCCGCCGGGGACGAAGCCGGAGACGAAGGCGTTGCCGAGGGCGTCGGCGGTGGTGGAGGAGATCACCTTGGGGTCGGCCAGGTCGGCGAACAGCGTGGAGCAGCTCGGGGACGGCGTCAGCCCACGGGCGGAGCCGCGCAGGAAGTAGACCTTGGCGTGGGCGGGCAGGCCGCTGGCGTGGAGGGTGTTGACCGAGCCGGCGGTGCCCGGGAAGGGGCCGATCAGGGTCGGGGAGCTGTGGCCGACCACCAGGGCCTGGCCGGAGTCGGCGCCGTGGACGTCGGCGTAGGGGGCGCCGACCAGGAGGTCGTCCTTGCCGTTGAAGTCGAGGTCGCCGACGCCGGCCAGGGAGTGGCCGAGCTGGTCGCCGGCCGCCGCGCCGTGGACCGAGTAGACGTGGGCGCCGCTGGCGCCGTCGTAGACGCGCACCGAGCCGGCGCGCAGGCCGTTGCCGGACTCGGTCGTTCCCACGGCGAGGTCCGGGTCGCCGTCGCCGTCGGCGTCGCCGATGACGGCCACCGCGCGGCCGAACTTGTCGTGGGCGGCGACGCCGCGGAGGGTGTAGAGCGGGGCGCCGCCGGCCCCGGACAGGACCCGGACGTAACCGGCTCCGCCCGAGAGCACCTGGGGGGCGCCGACGACGAGGTCGGGCACGCCGTCCCCGCTGAAGTCGCGGCCGCCGGCGACCGCGCCGCCGAAGCCGTCGCCGGCGGCGTCGCCGAAGGCGGTGAAGAGCAGCGCCGCGGTGGCGCCCGAGTAGGCGTAGACCGCCCCGGCGGCGCTGCCGTTGCCGTCCTGCTTGTCGGCGCCGATGACGAAATCGGTGAGGCCGTCGTGGTCGAGGTCGCCGGCCGGCGCCGCGGAGATGCCGAAGCCGTCGAGGGCGGCGCCGCCGGTGAGCGAGTGCAGCAGGCTGCCGTCGACGCCGGAATAGACCCGCGCGTAGCCGCTGTCGCCGCCGCCGTAGGCGGTCTCGGAGGCCGCTACCAGGAAGTCGCCGAAGCCGTCGCCGTCGAGGTCGCCGAGGCCGCAGACCGCGCGGCCGAAGTCGTCGCCGACGCCGTCGCCGTAGATCGAGCGCAGCAGGCTGCCGTCCCAGCCCGAGTAGACCCAGGCGCTGCCGGCCGCCCAGCCAGTGCTGTTGTCGAGCGGGGCGCCGACGATCAGGTCGCCGAAACCGTCGCCGTTGACGTCGCCGGCGGCGGCCACCGCGCGGCCGAAGCCGGCGCCGACCGAGGAGCCCAGGAAGGTGTAGAGGCGGACCCCGCCCAGCCCCGAATAGACCGTCGCGCTGCCGGCGAGCTTTCCGGCGGAGTCGTCGCCGTAGGCGCCGACCACGATCTCCCGGATGCCGTCGCCGTTGAAGTCGCCCGCGGAATTCACCGCGCTCCCGGCGTAGTCCTTGGTCGAGCCGCCGGGGAAGGAGTAGATCGGATCCTGCGCCACCAACCCAGGGGCGAGCAGGATCACGACGGCGGAAGCCAGCAAAGAGGACGAGATATCGACCATGACAGGACCCTTCGGGGGGGAAGGCGCCAAGCGAGGCGCCGAGGGCTCCATCCTAGGCCAAAAAGGCGCCACTGCGCACCCATTTACCAAGACCGGAGCGCTCGCGACCGCTCCCACCCGGGCCGGCCAGCGGCCCGGCGGCGCCTACAAGGACTCGCCGAGGTCCTTCAGCTTGACCCCCCGCAGGGCGCCGCGGAGCTCGATCCGCAGGATGCGCCGCAGGACCAGGGTGTTGGACGAGGCCTCGGCCAGCCCGGAGCGCCGGGCGTTGAGGGCCTCGGCCCAGCGGTTGGCGGCCGAGGAGGCCAGCTCGCCGTTCTGGGCGTCGAGCGACACCCAGACCTCGCGGCCGCTGTCGAGGGTGAGGATGCCGGAGAAGGCGGCGTGCTGCTTGACGTAGGTGCCGCTCCGGAAGACCAGCCGGTAATCGTGCGGGCTGTCGTGGTCGGCGTAGATCCCCTGCGCGCTCTGGCAGGCGGAGGGGAGGATCGCGGCCAGGGCGACGAGGAGCAGGAGGAGGCGTGACATCGGGGGGCAGGTCGGCGGGTTGGTTCAGCTTGTATGAGGTCCAGGGTAGCGGGGTGGGGTGGGCGGGAGGACCGGGTTCGGGTCGGTCCGCCTCCGCGGAGGCCCGGGCCCCCTCCTCGCCTCCTGCCCCGGGCGCCGCAATCGCCGCAACCCCTCCCTCCCACCATCCCCCCCCTCCCTCCCCGGCCCCCCCTCCCACCCCCCCCCGGCGCTCCCATAGC
>JACNJP010000398.1 GCA_014382465.1 Planctomycetota bacterium | reverse complement strand
CAAACCGCCACGGGCCGCTACCGCCGGCGACACCTCGAGCTCGAGGCCGCGGTAGCCGTCGCCGGGGAAGTCCCGGCGCGGGGTGGAGACCGTGCCGGCGGTCCAGCCGCGGTAGGGCGGGTTGCGGCGGATCCTCCAGCCCGGCAGGCGCCGCCGCAGCTCGCCCAGGAATTGGCCGCTGAGCCGCCGCTCCGCCGCCCGCGCCGGATCGTCCAGCACCCCCACGTCCACCGCCCGCGGCCGGCCCTTCCATACCGGCGTGAAGCTGTGGACCGAGAGGTGCAGCACCCCGCCCGGCAGCTCCAGGAGCCGCGCCAGCTCCGCGCGCAGCACGGCGTGCCACGGCGTCCAGTAGGACTCCAGCAGCTCCCGCTGCGCTGCCGGCGGGAGCCGCCGGAGCGGGCGGCCGACGCATCCGGGATGTTCCGCCGGCCGGTTGAGGTCCACCAGCAGCCGGCTCCATCTCCCCTCGAGGAGCGGCGCGCCGAAGGACTCGGCGAGCTCGCGGGCGAGCCGCCGGGCGCCGGCGTCGGCGCCGCGGTGGCCGGCGAGGGCCTCCTCCCAGCCGCGGAACCACGGCCGCCAGGTGCGCGGCAAGGCCCGGCTGGCGTGCTCGCAGCTCAGCAGCAGCGCCGGCCGCCGGTCCGGGCCCACGGTCTCAGCGTCCGGCCAGGATCCGGCCGGACAGCAGGGAGGTGCGCAGCCGGATCAGCAGGCTCTCCAGGTCGCCGCGCTTGGGCTGCCAGCCGGCGAGCGACACCAGGCGCTCGGCCAGGGTGCCGCGCGACAGGATCGTCTCGAGATCGGGGCCGACGGCCGCCTGCTCCGCCGGGAGCAGAACCCGCCGCCCCAGGTGCCGCCACAGATCGGCCCCGCTGGCGCCGGCGGGCGCCCGGAGGCCGAAGGCCTCGAGGTAGGCCGCGGGGAGCTTCATCCTCGAGGCGGCGGCGGCGCCGTGATCGAGCAGCGCCCGCAGCTCCTCGTGGGTCCAGGCCTCGAGCCGCTCCAGCGGAGCGTGGCGCTCCTCGGCCAGCATCCGGGTCGTCGCGAACACCAGCGCCGAGACGGCGACGTCGGCCTGAGGGCTCTCCTGGGCGTCGAGCAGGCGGATCTCCACCGCCGAGCGGTCGAAGCGGGCGATCGCGCCGCGGGCGTTGAGCCACTCGCCCTGGAGCGCGCCGCTGGGATCGAAGGCGCGGACGGCGCGCTGCAGCGGGTCGAGGATCCGCTGGCGGTATTCGGCCTCGGAGCGCACCACCTCGGGGATGACGCCGGCGGTCATCTCCGGGACCACCGCGGAATTGACCGCGTAGACCTGCAGGCGGTGGTCCATGGCCCCGGACCAGGCGCCCTCCCGGTAGGGCGAGGCGGCCGCCAGCGCCGGCAGCGCCGGCAGCAGGTAGCGCACCGCCGAGTGCAGGCGCCGGAACTGCTCGTCGCCGCGGAAGGGCAGGTTGAGGTGGGTGCTCTGCAGATTGGCCCAGCCGTGGCGGTGGCAGTCGAACAGCCGGTGGTAGGCCTGGTAGATCTCGGAGCCCTCGTGCGGCCAGATGGTGGTGTCGCGCCTGGGGTCCATCCACGGGTGCATCGCCCCCGGCACCAGCACGCCGCCGTGCTCGGCGAGCCGGGCGTCGAAGTTCAACATGCTGCGGTGCAGCTCCGCCGCCACGCCGGCGAAGCCCGCCACCGGCTGCGGGTTCTTGAATTCGGCGACGTGGGCGACCAGCTCGTTCGACCACCCGGTGGCGCCGTCGTCGGCGTCGCAGGCGCCGAGCCCGCCGCCCGCCTGCGCCGCGATCACCCGGTCCACGACCGGCAGCGGCTCCAGGGTGCCGGCGCCGAGGACCATGACCTCGATCTCGAGCCCAGCCACCTCGAACAGGCCCCAGGGAGCGGCGCTGCTCACCGGCGTCGGCGGCGGGTGTCCACCCGCGCGCGGAAGGAGCGGGCGATGGCTTGGTAGAGACCGTCGCCGAGGACGGCGTCCTCGCAGCCGGCGTCGAGGTTGGGGTTGTCGTTGACCTCGACCACCAGCGCCCGCTTGCCGATCAGCTTCAGGTCGACGCCGTAGAGGCCGCGGCCGACGCGGTTGGCGGCGCGCACGGCGTTGCGCAGCACCGGCCGCGGCGCCTTGTCGAGCGGCACCGGCTCGACCCTGCCGTAGGAGTAGCTGCCCTTGCCGTCCTGCCGGACGATCTGCCAGTGGCCGCGGGCCATGTGGTAGCGGCAGGCGTAGAGCACCTGGCCGTCGAGCACGCCGACGCGCCAGTCCCACGCGGTCGGCAGGAACTCCTGCGCCACCAGCAGGTCGGACTCGGCCAGGATGGCGGTGGAGTGGACCTCGAATTCGTCCCCGTCGCGGCACAGCTTGACGCCGCGCGAGAAGCTGCTGTCCGGGTACTTCAGGACGCAGGGCAGGCCGAGCTCGTCCACCACCGAGGCCAGGCTCTCGCGGTCGACCACCAGCGAGCGCGGCTGGGGGATCCGGCCGAGGTGCATGGTCTCGGCCAGGAACACCTTGTTGGAGCAGCGTAGGATCGACTCCGGGTCGTCGATCACCGGGATGCCGAGCTGCTCGGCGCGGTGGGCGAAGCGGTAGGTGTGGTGGTTGACCGCGGTGGTCTCGCGCAGGAACAGGGCGTCGAATTCCGGCAGGCGGCTGAGGTCCTCCTTGAGCAGCCGCTCGACCTCGAAGCCTTCGCCGCGGAAGGCCCGCTCCATCTTGCGCAAGGCCCCCGGGTTGGACGGGGACAGCTCCTCCGCCGGGTCGACCAGCAGGCCGAGGGTGTCGGGCAGCGTGCGGCTGCGGCGCCGGTAGCTCGGGCGGGCGAAGTACTCGCGGGCGGCTTCGCGCAGGAAGTCCTGGTGGTTGGCCGGCACCTGGCGCGCCGGGATGGCGGCGATCGAGAGCAGGCGCCAGTGACCGTCCTGGCGGCGGAAGTTGGCCCGCAGCAGAGGGGCCGGAAATTCGCCGAACAGGCGCCGCGCCAGCCGGTTCTGCGAGGCCGCCAGGTTGCGGCCGAAGTAGATGCTGAGGGCGTAGCGGTCCGACTTGATGTGCGTCAGGCTGCGCTGGATCAGCTGGTCGAGCTCCTCGTCGAGGTCCCGCAGCAGCAGCCGCGATCGCATCCGCAGCACCGTGTCGAGGCTCGGCATCGGCACGTGGCGGCGCGACACCGCCAGCAGCGACACGTAGTAGCCGACGCTCTGGTAGCGCCAGGAGCGGCACAGGTTGAAGACCCGCAGGCCGGGCACGACCTGCCACTCGGTGTCCCGTAGGTAGGCCCGCGCCGGCACGACCTGCGCGCCGGGGGCCGGGTCCGGCCAGTCCTCGACCCGGTCGACCACCAGCACCGCCTTCAGCGGGTAGCGGGCGGCGGGGTCAGCTCTGCGGCCGGAGGGTGAGGAGGTTGGCGTCATAGGTGAGGACACCCAGCAGGATGGCGGTGAGGGTGCGGCGCGGGTCGACGCGGTAGGCGGGGCCCGGGCCGAGCGGGTTGGGCTGCAGCGGGTCGGCGATCTCCAGCTCGCGGCTCTCGCGATCGTAGCCGGTGAGGACCACGAAGTGGCCGGCCGGGTCTCCGTGGATGTCGTCCGGCAGGTTGCTGTCGGGGATCTCGCGCGGCTCCTGGTAGAGGTAGGTGGCGCTGACGCCGGCGATCACCGGCAGGCCCTCGCTGAGCGGCTTGCGGAACAGGTTGACCGACAGGTCCTCCATGCGGATCTCGCCGCCGCGCTCGAGGAATTCGCTGTATTTGATTGCTGCGTCGCCGAAGCGTCCCTCGCGGTGTCGTGCTAGTCGGCGGTCGGGGCGGGCTGTCCTTCTCGGTGTCCGTCACGCCACTCAGTGCGTGGCGCTGCGCGTCGTTTTCTGTTGGGTGCGCGCTCGCTGCGCAGCCTCGGCCTCTCCCGTTTGTCTCTC